>JBDTPD010000001.1:0-52828 GCA_039932855.1 Chitinophagaceae bacterium
TTATCTATGAATTCTATGATCATATCAATAGAATAAGAGAATAAACTTAATTCTTGCTTAATTTAATTCCTATAACTAAATTATTCCTAATTTAACATTATATCTTCAAATCATATAAATATTATAATATTTTAACTTTTTAATATATCCTATATAAATAATATATTCACTCTTAATTTCCCTGATAAAACCAGACGCGAAAATTTCTATTCAGCTGGTTCTTTTAATAAGGTCTCTATTTTCTTCATCATTTTATTTATTTCAGTTGGCTTTAATCCATCATAAAGGGCTCTTACTTCCCCCTTTTTATTTACAACTGCCATAAGCTGTGTATGAAGAAAATTATTTTTTGTATCCAACAGGTTATCATTCGGATCATCAAGTGTGTAACTGATCCTTGCCGTGCCATAGAGACTATCTTTTGGCCCAGTAAGAAAGATCCACTTGTGAGTATCAACTTTCATTGAATCAGAATAATACTTTAATTGCTGGACCGAATCCCTTTCGGGATCACAGGTATGGGAAAGGATTAAAAAATCTTTATCATTTTTAAACTTCTCATATACGGGACGAAGGTTATTGTTCATTCTTGGGCAATAACCTGTACAGTTAGTAAAGAAAAATTCTGCGACGTATACCTTTCCTTTTACATCATCATTGGTAACCCGCTTACCATCCTGGTCCAAAAAAGAAAATGGTTGTACAATTGAGATCGGTGGAGGGGGGGCGATCCATTTCCGGACGATCAGGTAAAAAGCCATCACTAATACCACGAAGAACCCGACGTAAAACATTCCTTTTTTAGACATATTTCTTTTTTAGCGCCACAAAGTTACCGCCATCGCAATCATTATTTGTCATGAGGAAAACAATCTAACACAAATTTTGCAACAATGTTGCTTTTTTGTACCTTTGACTTCTTGAATTGGAAAATAAACTGGGACGCATTGGGTATTACCGCTTCTGTGGCTTGCGCCATTCACTGTGCCGTTCTGCCTTTATTTATTTCGTCTCTGCCACTTTTTGGCGTCAACATCATTCACAATATTCCTTTTGAAGCCGGAATGGTGCTGTTATCGTTCCTGATCGGCTCGTATTCCTTTTATCACGGATACAAGAAACATCATCATAACAGCCTGCCTTTTCTTTTGTTCAGCGCCGGCCTTGTATTTCTGCTGCTGAAATTGTTCTTCATCCATTACGAAGCCTGGTTACTTATACCAGCTGTTATCCTGATCGTATCGGCCCATTTTTTCAACTTCAGGCAGTGCCGTGTACATGATCATGCTCATGCAGACGACTGCGATCATTAATTCTCTTTTTATTCTTTTACTTATCTTGACTGCATAATGGTTTATTATGAAGCAGATCTTGTTTTATCTATTTCTCTTAATCAGTCTTCACGGCGTTGCACAATCAAAAGAAGAATTGATCATCCGCAACATGCTGGATACACAAACACAGGCATGGAACCGTGGCGACCTCGAAGGATTTATGAAAGGTTACTGGCAAAGCGACTCACTGATGTTTATCGGTAAAAGCGGGGTGACCAATGGCTGGCAAAAGACATTGGACAATTATAAGAAGGGCTATCCGGATACTGCCGCAATGGGGAAGTTGTCATTTGAATACATTTCTATAAAACGACTTTCTTTTCAATATTTCTATGTAATAGGTAAATGGTACCTGAAGCGCAGCATCGGAGATGTAAGCGGACATTATACACTTCTTATAAAAAAAATAAAAGGGCAGTGGGTGATCATTGCCGATCACAGTAGTTAACATGAGTGCATGCCCAAGCTCATGATCTTCTGATGAAGCATTGCCAACTGCCGACTGCTGACTTTACTCAAGCTGCAATGCATATCGTTGTCTCATCTTTGCAAATACAACATAGGATATACTTAATCCTATTGCAGAAAAAAGGATGTCATATATATCAAACGTTCTCCCGAAGATTGGAATAAGTTGCAGGTATTCATTAAACACCAGCATACCAAAGCCGAGTGAACATATTATCCGCAGATCATAATTGGACCGGATATGAAATATACGTGCGAGTAAATAATTGTGTCCGCTGAAAAACCAGTAAGCGCCAAATGGTATCAGAAAAGAACCGATGAAGTTAGGAGCAATACCAAAGAAGAAACGCATTGGGTCATCAAAGAAGTGAAGGGGACGGATAATTAGTTTAATTGCCCAGATAACCAGCGCACCGGCTATCACTATCCATTTACTGATCTGTTTTAATTCCATATGCATTTAATGGTTATACGCTGAAAAGGGAAGGAAGTTACTTTCTCCAAGTTCTGTAATAGTATCTTAATAAAAAGAAAAAACTGGTGGCGGCGCATACATAAAATAATATCCTGTAGATAAGTGGTATGCTGCTATCCCAGGCCAGCCGGAAATAAAGGCCTGCTGTTATCATAATGGCCAACCATAAAATGCCATAGGTAATCGTCGACATGATCTTTTTAAAAAATTCTTTTATTTCCGGGTCCCACCCCTGTTCCTGTTCTTGTTCCATGCAGCTGAAATTGTAACTACAAGGTAGTTGTTTATTCAGTGCAGGAGGAAACTTCTGAATTCGACGGAGTCGCCATTGAATACATTGAAGTCTACTTTGGAAGTAATGCCATTTACATTTCCCTGATCATTATGTTGCCAGAAGATCCAGTTACGTTGTATGCGTGGTTGTTGTTGCTGATAATAATGCGCTACCCACAATGGATACTCATCGAAACCTGTCCCGAGGTTTTGATCATAAAAATCAACATTAGTATAAATGATCGGTTTTACTCCGTAATAGGCTTCTACTGTTTCCAGCCATCGTTTCACTTCCCGTTGCAATTGAAGTTTAGATACGCCGTATCGTTGTTCAACGTCCAATACCGGCGGAAGATCGCCAGTTTCAAGATCTACTTTTTTTATAAAATTTTCCGCTTGTGTCTTTCCGTCTTTGGTAGCAATAAAAAAATGATAGGCTCCGCGAATGATATCATTGCTTTTTGACTTGCGCCAGTTGCGTCGGAACTGCGGGTCCATGTTTCCGATTCCTTCCGTAGCCTTGATAAAAGCAAATCCCATTCGTATGCCGCGTATATCCATTGACTTTACTTCTTCCCAGGCAATGATATCCTGGTATCTTGATACGTCAATACCGTGGATGATGTAAGAATTAGGAATGTCGATACCGAATTCGGGATAATGAGTAAGTTTTGCTTTGCGAAGTTCCAGCCATTGCCAGCCAAAGTATATACCGAAGACCAATGCGCCTGCTATTACAATACTGAGGACCCATCTTATAATTTTTTTCTTCAGTCGGCGAGGTGGCATTAAGGGAGTTTGATCAGCAAATTTAGAGACTGTCCGGTGCTAAACATAGTTAATTCGGTGAAATAATAAGAAACAAAGAAATACGGAATAAGAAATGAGAAAATAATAGTGTGGAAATAGCAAATGCCTTTCATTACTGAAAAGCACTTACAAGAATCAAACGTTACTCTCTTTATTTCTTATTCCGTATTTCTCTCTTTCTTTTTTAATTGCGAATGTATTTAACCAGAAAGGTCCCATTCATATTTTCTGTTGCTGCCAGTTGCTGTTCAATGGCTGGTAGTTTGGTAATATTTACCAACCCTTTCATACCTGTATAATCCCTTGCGGAACTATACAGATACTCTGAAGGGGTATCCACCACCCTGTCCCGTACAGGATTCTGATGGATATGTTCGAAATGCTCAAGGAGAATATCTTTTTTCTCTAAATCTATATAGAGAGGATTGCTACAGTTTTGCCAAACATGATACTTCTTCATAGAACCCATCTTGTTTCCAAAATTCTCAAACCGTTCCATCATCCATTCTTTTCTGATCTCTGGTTCTGTATCGATCGCTTCAAGAATTTTTGTTGTGGTAAAGGATTTATATTCTTTTTCCACTTCTGCAATAACAGGACCGTTATCAGCTCTTGCTAATAAATGCAAGTGATGAGGCATAAGGCACCATGCATATAGTTCTAATCCCTTACTATCTATAAAGTGATTCAACGTATGTACGATCACCTGTTTGTATACCGGCCTGATGAAAATATCAATCCAATCAACTGTTTGAAGGGTGATAAAGTAACAGGCTCTTTTGTCTCCGAATTCATCACTACGCATACGGCACATGTTTGATTGATCAAGCATAAGCAAATGCTGTTCCGATTCATTAAAAATGTTAATAACTCATATAAAATTACCGCTATGAGGTATCGCTTTCAGTGTAATTGATCGACGAATGACGTATTTCTACCGTTTTCAGTGTTCATCGATCAACCCTTTGTTTCCGTCTTAACTGCGACACTGTTGATCCAAATTCAAAATTTCCGCTGATTCAGGGAGCTAGTTTTACAACATCGCTTTTATTCAATCATAAAAAAAATATACGATGAAAAAGAATCTGACAACAATCATAGCCACCCTTATCCTGGTATTTATTTCAGTTGCGGGTCATGCACAAGATGAACAAGTAAGTACACCAAAAGCAAAATGGATATCTGATAAAGGTTTTTGGGTGGTAGAAGGTAATGTAAACAATGCCTTAGAGCATACGCTCCATTTCTACAATAACAACAAAGTAGAAATTTATAAAGAAACAGTCTCAGGTGTTAAGCTTAAGCTGAATAAGCGCAAAACACTTATGCAAATGAAAAGCGTGTTGGAAAATGCAGTAATTGCATGGGAACAAAAACAACCCCTCAATGAGAATGGAAAATATTTTATCGCAGCCATTCAGAAACAGTAGGCAGTCTATCAGTGGGCAGTCGGCAGTCACAGGTTTCAATTATTTACTTTCATTAAGTGTTCAGACCAACAAGACCATAAATGATGTCAGGTACTGACTGCGAACTGATAGACTGCTGACTGACAAACCGATCTTAAGCATACCTGGTTCAACCAGGAACCCCCTGTCCGGTTCTCCGGATGGGGCTTTTACTTTTAAGGCATTAAATTCTTTCGTCGACGAAAACCTGATTTTAAGCGACAATACCAGTCTCAGCTAAGAACTACCCTCTACAAGTTGTAATTTAGTTTACATGATTGACAGGTATCCATTCATATTTTCCAATGAATTTAAGTATCGCTTCAAGCGGCACTTTGCTTTTTGGTTTTGCTGGTGGATATTCCAGGCTATTCTTTATTCAATGGTAGCTGTAAATAGCGCATACTATTTCAGTTTACGAATACAGTCATCTACCCTCGAAGCTCTTATCTACCTGATACCTCATATGTTTATGGCCTATACACTGATGTATTTTGTATTGCCAGTGTATGTGTTGAAACAAAAGTATTGGATGGCGGCAACATGGGTAATCATTCTGTCTCTCGCTACTGCTGGCCTGTCTGCAACATTGGGTATTACGATTATCCAAACAATAAGGATTTGTGTGCTGGGTAGTTTGTATAATGGCGCTCCGGAGAGCCAGCCCGTAAACGCAGTCTTTCTTTCATTGATGGCCGGTCTTCGCGGTGCTATTACCATTGGTGGTGTAGCAGCTGCCATCAAACTGATGAAATACTGGTATATCAAAGAGCAGCGCAATCTTCAACTACAAAAAGAAAATCTTGCTTCACAATTACAATTATTAAAAGCACAGATAC
Organism: Chitinophagaceae bacterium; assembly: GCA_039932855.1. Classification (GTDB taxonomy): domain Bacteria; phylum Bacteroidota; class Bacteroidia; order Chitinophagales; family Chitinophagaceae; genus JAJKIP01. The sequence continues at coordinate 5,648 of JBDTPD010000001.1, forward strand.
ATCCGCACTTTCTTTTTAATACACTTAATAACATCTATTCTTATACACAAAAAGTTTCTCCAACTGCTTCTACATTAGTTATAGGTCTTTCTGATCTGATGCGATACATATTACATGAAGGAAGCCGCCAGTCAGTTCTTTTATCAAAAGAATTGAAAATGATCAATGATTATATATCATTGGAACAGGTACGCTATGGTAATAGCCTTGACATTAATAAAGAAATGCCTGCAGATACAGGCGATCTGCATATTGCACCTCTTTTGCTATTACCATTTGTAGAAAATTGTTTTAAACACGGTACCAGCGGCATGCTGGAGCAACCATGGATAAGACTGTTAGTAGAAGCAGAAGGCAATAAAATGAAAATGACGCTGATGAATGCGAAGTTTCCAGGCGCCACAAAGAAAGAACCTGTATCAGGCATTGGTATCAGCAATGTGAAAAAAAGGTTAGCATTGCTTTATCCTGATAAACATCAGTTGACTATAACAGAAGAAGAGGATATATACATTGTCAATCTTTCTATTGAGCTTGAATCAATACCAAAAGCTGTTATACTCAAAGAAGTAACTGAAATGAGTTATGCATGATCAGCCCATCATAAAATGTCTTATCATCGATGATGAACCTCCGGCAAGGGACATCATCCGCCGCTATGCAGAACAGGTATCGTCATTAGAGATAATAGGTGAATATGGGAATGCAATTCAGGCCTTTGGTGCCTTACAGCAGCACTCAATTGATCTGTTATTCTTAGACATACAGATGCCGCAGCTTACCGGAACTGATTTTATAAAAACACTGAGCAATCCTCCGAAAGTAATTTTCACCACTGCCTTTCCTGAATATGCGGTAGAAGGATATGAACTGGATGCAGTAGACTACCTGGTAAAACCTATCCGCTTTGAACGTTTTTTAAAAGCTATCAATAAAACATTTTCGACTACTTTAAGTAAACAAGCTGTTATCGCACCTGTTGTTGAAGAAAAAAAAGAAGAATCATTCGTTTACTTCCGGGCCGATCGCAAAATGGTAAAGGTGATGTTGGGTGACATCCTGTATATCGAAAGCATGAAAGACTATATAAAGATCGTAACAAAGCAGGGAGTTGTGATTACCAAGCAATCTATCAGTTCTGTTGAAGCAATGCTTCCCGAAAAAGAATTTGTCCGCGTTCACCGCTCTTATATTGTCTCGCTCAACAAGATCAAATCATTTACTACTGAATTAATGGAAGTAGAGAAAACAGAAATTCCTATTGGAAAACTCTATCGGAATGAAGTCTTAAAAATGATTGGATAAAGTGGAAGTGTTTGCAGCCTATAAACGCTTTTTGACACAGAGAGCCACAAAGAAGCCCAGAGTTTCTCAGAGTTCTTTTCAGTTACATATTGTTTACTGATCTCTGCGGTTCTCTGGGCTTCTTTGTGGCTCTCTGTGTCGAAATCAAACTATAAGCTGAAGGTTTTTACAACAACTATGCACCGTTGATTTATTCTAAAATCCGCAGCTTCGCATAATTGAGCATGATCTTTTTCTCACCATTATGCTCAAACTTCACAGTAGCAATCGGATTATGCGCAGCGCCTTCCATTTTAATGACTTCACCAAATCCAAATTTCTGATGCTCTACTTTCTGACCGGCCTGCAGATTAGTAGTATCGCTGGCTTTGAAATCCTCAGAAGGCGTATGTTGTTTTAATGCTTGTATATTGACCTTGGGTGCTAAGTAAGTAGGCGTAGAAGATTGTTTGGACGGAGGCGCGCCATATCTTTTTTCCGCTTCTTTCACATCATTCGATCCATAACCTCCACGCATTCTGTCAAACGCAGAACCGGATGACCAGTTACCCTGGTTCTTTGCTCCACCACCTGCAAAGCTGCGATCGAGATTATCGGCTGGTATTTCATCGATGAACCGGCTTGGTTCATTTTGAACAAGCGTTCCAAACCGGTATCGTGAATTAGCATAAGTGATCCACAATTTTTTCTTCGCTCTCGTGATCACGACATAAAACAAGCGTCGCTCTTCTTCTAATTCCTCGCGTGTATTAATGCTCATGGCATTGGGGAAAAGCATTTCTTCCAAACCAGCAGCGAATACAACTCCGAACTCCAATCCTTTTGCCGCGTGGATAGTCATTAATTTAACAGTATCAGCATTTGGATCTTTCTGATCTGAATCGGTCAACAGGGTTATCTGTTGCAGATAAGCGCCAAGACTTTTATCAACTACTTCACCATCTTCATTATCCGGACTTTCCACCCATTCTTTAATAGAGTTCAATAACTCCTGGATATTCTCATAACGTGCTAAGCCTTCTGTGCTTTTATCATTAAAAAGTTCCTTCGTGATATTTGTTTGTTTTCCTACATGCGATGCTACTTCATAGGCATTATGCTTTTGCAGCATGCTGGTAAAACTCCTTATCATCAATACAAAATCCTGCAGGACGGTCAATGTACCGGCACGGAAACCATATTGGTCTGCATGCTGCAGCACTTCCCACATGGAAATATCCTTTTCATTAGCAGCAAGCACCAGTTTATCAATAGATGTTTTACCAATTCCTCTTACAGGGTAATTGATGATCCTTTTCAATGCTTCTTCATCTTTCGGATTTACCAACAGACGGAGGTAAGAAACCAGGTCCTTTACCTCTTTACGTTGATAGAAACTAATACCACCATACATAGTATAAGCAATACCCATCCGGCGAAGGGCTTCTTCAAACGCACGGCTTTGTGAATTGGTGCGGTAAAGAATAGCAAAATCTCTATTGGAAAAATGATTACGTAGTTTTTGTTCCTGGATCGTATCGGCAACAAACTTTCCTTCTTCGTTATCAGTCATCGTCCGCACCAGCTTGATCTTTTCACCTTCTGCATTTTCAGTGAACAATACTTTTTCAATCTGGCTCTTATTATTTTTGATGACTTCATTGGCGACGTTCAGGATACTTTTTGTACTGCGATAATTTTGTTCCAGCTTAACCACTTTTACATTATCATAATCCTTTTGAAACTGCAGGATGTTTTCAATGGTCGCTCCGCGGAAGCTATAAATACTTTGTGCATCATCTCCTACCACGCAGACATTCTCATGCATGGCGCCAAGTAATTTGATGATCTCGTACTGGGCAGGGTTTGTATCCTGGTACTCATCGATCAGGATGTATTTGAATTTGCGTTGGTATTTACTTAAAGCTTCCGGTTGTGTTTTCAGTAATTCGTAAAATTTAAGCAACAGGTCATCAAAATCCATAGCGCCATTTTTAGAACAGCGTTTTACATACGCATCATAGATCTGCGCAATAGCCGGGCGGTTAGCACGCATATCTTCCTGTTGCAGATAATAATCAGCGGCGTATGCTGCTGGTCCTACCAACGCGTTTTTTGCAGACGATATCCTGTTATATACTGTATTGGGTTTGTAATGCTTGTCATCCAGTTCCATTTCATTGATAACAGTCTTCACCACACTTTTGGCATCATCTGTATCATAGATCGTGAATTGATTAGGATAACCGATGCGGTGGGCTTCAGCACGAAGTATTCTTGCAAATACAGAGTGAAACGTACCGATATAAAGATTGCGGGCTTCATTATTTCCTAATATCCTTTCTACCCGCTCTTTCATTTCTTTCGCGGCCTTATTGGTAAAGGTTAGAGCCAGTATATTAAAGGAATCTACTCCGTTTGCCATCAGGTGCGCAATACGGGTAGTTAATACTTTTGTCTTACCGCTGCCGGCCCCGGCCACGATCATCAGGGGACCATTAATATGTAATACGGCCTCACGTTGTCTTTCGTTCAAATCCTTCAGATAGTCTTGCATATCGCGAATTTACGACAAGGGATAGTGAGGCGGAAAGTCTGGCCTGATATTTATATTATTTAAAGGAGAAACTAATTATTCAACTAATAAAACAGTGCACTATGAACAAATTACTGACAGGATTGGCGATCGGGGTGGCCATCGGTATATTACTGGCTCCGGATAAGGGATCAGAAACCCGTAAAAAAATCGCTGAGAAGGGAAACGATCTGAAAGACATGTTTAATGATTTTGTAGACACCCTGTCTGACAAGATTGATTCTATCAGGGGACAGGCAGAAGATGTAGTCGAATCTGCAAAGGCTGAACCCTATTCTGTATAATATCAGCACCTGATCTTCTACTAAAAAGACATTAGCCGGGAAAGTTGGAAGATTATTAACCTCAAAGGTTTCAATTAAATGCTAGTAGCATACTAAAGAGAAACCTTTGAGGTTAATAATCTTCCAACTTCCCGGCTAAATTTTTTTACTCAAGAATTTCGTACTGGTTTTCAGGTATCAGGTTGCCTTATCACGTGTGTTTTGAATCAATCCGATTCCGGCGAAGAAAAAAACAGCGCCTAATACTCCAAAAGTGACGATCTGTTTAACATTATGTGTGTTGCCTCCTCCTTTCATAAAATTTACTCCTGCCAGTATCAATCCTACTATTCCTAGCAGGATAAGAATTATTCCGAATGTTCTTTTTTCCATAGTTGTTATTTGTTAGAATAAATACAAATGATATGCCCGATAATGGCAGGTCTAGAGCGAGTGCCCATTGAGGTAGGTACATAAAAAAAGGGCCCGAATAAAAATCCAGCCCTTTAATAAAATCCAATATCCAATGAAAAACTAATTAATACATTTCAAAACGTATGCCAGCGTATGTTAAACGGAAGAGATTTCTCCTGACACCTAATTCCACACTACTATGTGTAAAAAGTTTACCAGTCAGGGGAAACGAATTACACACTTTTTTAAGATTAAGTGTAAACTCTTGACTAAGACTAAATAAAGATTAGCCCTTAAAGCCCTGTTAAAGGTGAACTGTCGAGCGATCAAATTCGCCGGGTATTACGTTTATACTAATTACTCAATTAGTATACCATGCATCCACGAAAATCCATTCTCGTAATTTTTGCCGGCCTCATTATCCTGGCTGGTTGTAAAAAACAAGATAACGCGCCGTCAAAAAGGAACACGGCCCCTGATGATTGTGTACAGGGTAGCGCTGTTGATAACGGAACTGTGATCGACGGAAAATATATCGTTGTGTACAAGAACACAGCTGTAAGTGCAAAAGGCATGAGCGCTGAACGATTAACAGAGATCAACCAGGATGCGTTATCCAGAAATAATATTCCGTCATCTGCATTGGATAAAAGTTTTGGGGGCGAACTGCCAGGATTTGTCGCCAGTTTATCAGACGATGAATTGAGCAGGCTCAAACAAGATGTTTCCATTGAAGCTATAGAACCTGACAGGATCATTTCATTAAGCGAATGCTTTACCGTAGCGGAGCCGCGTTTGATCACCTGGAATATCAGTCGTGTTGGCTATGGTAATGGTATTGGCAAAAGAGCTTGGATCATCGATACAGGAATTGACTTTAATCACCCGGATCTGACAGTAGATGCTTCTAAAAGCAAATCATTTATTTCAGGCGTTACTTCTGCCACCGATGAGAATGGACATGGTACTCACGTTGCCGGTATCATCGGGGCAAAGAATAATTCATTTGGTGTACTGGGTGTAGCATCCGGAGCAACACTTATTTCATTACGCGTATTGGATAAAGATGGTAAAGGAAGCGTTTCAAACATCATTCAGGCGCTTTCTTATGTAAGCGCTAATGCTTCTCCCGGTGATGTAGTAAATATGAGTGTTGGTGATGATGATGGTGTTTCAGATATTCTGGATCAGCAGGTAAAAAATGTAGCTGCCAAAGGAATTTACTTTGCCATTGCAGCCGGCAATGATCATAAACTTGCCAATACAACTTCACCGGCAAGAGCAAATGGTTCTACTATTTATACAGTATCAGCTATTGACAGTCTTGATAATTTCGCCAGTTTTTCTAACTATGGTAATGATGTGGTTGATTATGCCGTGCCTGGCGTAAGAATATTATCTACGTATATGGGCAATAAGTATGCGTACATGAGCGGAACATCGATGGCAGCGCCGCATATGGCTGGATTACTATTATTAAAAGGTGCAAACATCAGTACTTCTGGTGCAGCTAAGAATGATCCTGATGGAACGCCTGATCCGATAGCGCATTTTTGAACACGGATGACACGGATTAAAAGGATGTTCACGGATTTTTTTATTTGGCAATAATCAAACTGACCTTTAGCCCATGGGTTGATGAAAATATAGAGCAGATAAATAAGATTAGCGGAGCGTCTCTTCCAATATATGATTGATGAAATGCAGAACGTTCTAATAAAATTATAGCAGGACCTCTCTTCCAACCCATGGTTGAAACCATGGGCTAATTACAGCTTTATTAAGGGAGATTATCCGTGCAAATCCTTTAATCCGTGTTATCCGTGTTCCAAAAAAATTAAATAGAATACAACGGTATATTAATGTATAAAGAAACGCCATTCTCCTCCTCCGCCTTATAATTATAATCATTACTAAGTGTCCTTACACGGTTAAGCATGCTTTGCAAACCAATACCGCCTGGCTTCTTCACTTTATCAGGATTAAAACCTTTTCCATTATCAGATATTTTTACTTCAGCGTGGCGACTACCATAGCGGATGTATAAAGTGATATCGGTTGCTTCAGAATGCTTTTCACTATTATGAATAAATTCCTGGATGATGCGATAGAGATTGTTTGATACGTTGGGTAAAAATTCTTTTTCTTTCCCAAGCACTGTCAGGTTGTATTTTATTTTATCTACGCGGTTAAGCCGGCTGATCATGGCTTTTATTCCTTTCAGAAAACCACTGTTCAGCAGATCGACCGGCATCAGGTCATGCGAAACTTTACGGGCAATAGACAGCGTTTCCGCCACCAGTTCTTTTGTTTCCGTAATAAAATCACCAATAGCCGGATCATTTTCTTTTAGCATTTTCTGAATAGTATCGATAGAAAGATGAACGGTTGCTAAATGCTGACAAACTCCATCATGCAGATCGGCCGCAATGCGATCCCTTTCTTTTACTTCTGCTTCGGCAATGGCATTGGAGACAAGTTGATTCACTTCTTTCAAACCGGTGATGTCCTGTACAATGAAAATAAGAGACGATGGTTTATTAGGGTATTCTACACGTTTTACGGTGGTATTGTAATAAATGATCTTCTTTTGTCTGCCTCCGGCTTTCATTTCAAAGTTCACTGCTTTGCCACTTTTTATCGCGAGTTCTATTTTTTGCTGTAACAGGTTATGGTTTTTCGCATAAAAAATGCCGGATACTTTTTCTCCGATACGTTTACGCTGGCTACCATTGATGTATTGAATAGTGCCATTGGTCGTCGCCTTAATGATCAGCACCGGCGCCGAATCAGTAATAGAACGTAACTCTCTTTCTTTATTTAATACCTCATCTTCTTTTCTTTTTATTATGGAAATATCCTGTGTGGTACCGAAAATGATATCCTTATCGACATTTTTATTCATTCCGGAAAAAGTCGTCTGCAGTGTCTTCACTTTTCCGGAGCTGGTTTTTATCCTGTAAGTAATGGGATTATATTTTCCCTGCATTGCATTTTTAAATGCTTGTATTACGTCGGGGTAATCTTCTTCGAAAATATAATTGCATTCTTCATTTCCCATCAATGGTTCACAACCTTCCTTTGCTTCGAAAATATCAAGGAGATGAGAGCTCCAGTTCATCTTCAGCGTTTTCCGGTTCAATTCAAAATAGCCGAGTTTGGCAACTGCTGATGCGAGTCGAAGCAATTCATTTCTCTTCAATACTAACTCAAGAGCGGAACGATTATTAAGGATTGATTTGTTTTTGCTACCGAACAAAGTATCGGCGGCAGCGAGGTGAGCAGCAGAAATAGTTTTTAATGGCCGTGAAACTGGCTTGGGGTGAATAGATTGTTTTTTAGACAATGTCTTCCCAGCCGGACCACTGGTGGTTCGGTTTTTCATAGCTAATCAGCGAGTTTGTTAGGTGCGCACTGGTGTTTAAAAGTGGCTGTGATGCGCTCTATAAATATAATCAAGGAAATCAAAATTAAAAAGCCGAAACTCAAAATATCAGAGTGATATTTTGAGTTTCGGCTTTTTAATTTTGATTTTTGATTTGATATGAAATAAAATTATTACGCGTTAGTATCGTGTCGCAGGACAACCTGCTTTCTTATCACGCTTATAAGCAGGGAGACCAGCAATTTGTTTGTATTTATCAAAGAAGTAACGAACGGTATATGTTATAGCAATATAATAATAACCATCTTTTGCTTTAGGGCTCCCGCGTGTAATACCAGCTGCAGGATATGGACCAGAACCTACCTCGCCTCCACGATATGCCAGATCAACGGCAGTTTGTCCGCGTGCTGCTAACAACGTAGCCTGATCGACATAGTCGGTACTAACATCATCAATGTAATCAGTAAAGGTGAAGCGATAACCCATCTCAAGTCCTAACCGCATATCTTCATTCAATGATCTTTCGATACCAAATCCGATCGGGATACTGAACTGAGTAAGTTTATATTTTTTTACTCCCGGTAAAAATCCTTCGCCTTCTGTGCTCAATGGTTGAAGAGAAACTTTTTTACCATTTGCATCTGTTGTGGTTGGTTTAAAATGAAAGAGACCGATACCAACATACGCATAAGGTATCCACCAGCTGTCATTTGGATTTAAGAAACTATACTGTCCGCCACCTTCCCAATCAAACACACCACTTTTGAAATTGAGGTTGCGCGTTTTCATACTGGCCGTACCTTTTTTGTCATCGGCTTTCAGCGAAGTAAGCGTCAGGTAACTGCGTAAAGCAATTTTTTCACTAAGATCATAGCGCACCCCTAGTGATAACATAGGTTTAAGTCCGGTAAAGGAAACAGTATGAGCTTTCAGGTCACCCTGGTAGCCGGCAACTCCCAATCTTGCTGAAAAATTGAAATTCTGGGCATTGCTCAGTAACGGGAGGAAAAAGAAAGCGGGAAATAGTTTTTTCATCGGTGTTGATTATGGTGACCAACTGTAAAAACGCTTTTAAGGGGAAATTATTATAAAACGCGGATGACACGGATGGCACGGATTGAAAGGATTTGCACGGATTTTATTCAACAATAACCAGACTGGCCCTTAGCCCATGGTTTCAACCATGGATGGAAGAATTGTCCTGCTATATGACGACAGGTATGAAAATTCATAAGAGATGGGCGTTTCTAATCATTTTATTCATCAGTTCTTTCTTTTCATCAACCCATGGTTGAAACCATGGGCTAAGGGCCAGTCTGATTATTATACCAATAAAAATCCGTGCAAATCCTTTCAATCCGTGTCATCCGTGTTCAAAAAACATTAGTCTTTCACAGGATGGTAGACCCTTTCCGCCGTCCTCAAAATCTCCTTCTTATCCAGCGTCATTCGCTTGGTCTTTTGCTGGCGGAACATCTCTTCCTGGTCCCTGAAATGTGGTGAATCCGGGTGACTGGAAGCGCCAAACGTATTGACAGATTCGATTAAAGGCAACCCGGTTTTAGGATAACGGACAAAACAGATATAAGCATCTCCGGAATTCACTTTCCGTTGTCCATTCTTATAGGGTTCGGAATAAGAGGAAGCCAGTACATCAGGAACACCATTTGCCGGAAGCGCCTGATCACCGCGAACCAGTTTTTCTATATCGCCCAATACAAGGTCAGTTTTTCCAAAATATTTCATCATGTAATCATATACATACTGGTATGCTTCTACACTTTCCTCCAGGGTCAATTGTCGCGGAGCTGCCCCTTTCATTCTTTCTGCCACATGATAGTATACCAATAGAAAAATAGCAGCGCCTTTACTGGTAGCAATTGCTTTACGATCCCATTGCTGAAAAGTAGTAATCACATCACGCAATTGCGGATAGTTATTGGCATCGAGACTAAACATGATGTCAATACCATAGGGATATTTTAATTCTTTCGGCAATTGTTCATCAAACTTGATCCGTTTGAATTGTTCGTAATCGAATTTATTAACGCCTTGTACCAGCTCTGTCATTCGCTGACTTCGGTTATTGTGATATGTTTCATACCCATCATTCGGGTCAAATTTATCAGGGTCAAGGTTAAATGCGGGATCAGTTGCCAAGAAAGGAGAATGATTAGTATTGAATAAATATCCTGATCCGGGATTTATGTACTGAGGTAATTCATTGACAGGTTTAAACGTGGTCCATAACGTCGCTGATGTATTTCCCGGCAATGTACTTTGCCAGTGATAAGCAGGATCGGGATTACGTCGTGGCATTTTTCCATTACTGATATAGAAAATAGTATCGTAGCGGTCTGCATACATGATATTGAACATTGGCAGACTCGTCATGCTAACTGCTTTATAGAATTCGGTAAAATTTCTTGCCTTATTCATCCGGTACCATTCTTCCAATGCTTTTATATCCATATTAGCAGGAAGACGAATAGCGAATACACCGTTCTTAGTTTTGACGGTAGCGCCGTACTTGCTCCAGTATACTTTTTTACCAATAGTAACAGGTATGCCTTTTACTTTCAGCTTAGCTTTTTTTGTTTCGAGTGTCAACCACTGACCATCGAATTTATATTGATTGCTATTAGATGGATTCATTTCCAATTGATACAGATCTATCTTATCCATATAATTCACGGTATGTGCCCATCCAAGGTTTTCATTTGTACCGTGAAAGATCAAACAGCCACCAGGGAAAACACCGCCAAGCATGTTCCATCCCTGATCGCTTTGTACATGTGCCTCATAAAAAGCAGTAGGACCTTCCAATGGTTGATGTGCATTGATCGCAAGAAATGCTTCGCCTGTATTGGTGTGTGTTGGATGAACAGCAATTGCATTGGAACCCTGTGAGGAAAAACCCGGGATGGTTGCCACCTTTCCACCAAGCACTTGTGGCAATAATTGATCTACACCACAGAAAATGCTTAACGAGAATACAACGGACGTGATATATTCTTTTTCATCAAAGGGAAATATATGCTTGTATTTAATTTCTTTCGGGTGCGCTTTTCCATAAGCATTCAACCCTGCTACATATCCTCTTACCACGGCTAAAAAATCGGGGCTTAATGTGTTCCATTGTTCATCGACCACCTCGCGGCAACGAAGCAGGTTGATCACATAATCGGCTTGCGCGCCGCTTTTTCCCAGTGCAGTTCCCAACCTCGCTTTTCCGGAAAGCATCAGTAATTGAATGGAAGCAAAATCATCTTCCGAATGTGCCCAGGCAAGTCCGTAGGCTGCTTCCGCATCGGTAGGGGCGAAAATATGCGGTACACCAAAGCTATCCCTGGCAATAGTGATATGCTGAGGATCGATCTGTGCGACAGCAACAAGTGGTGCAAGAAAAATGAAAAGAAGGATTTTTTTCATTCTGTAAATTATGAAAAACTGGTTGGGTTACGGTGGGGTAGTTACCAGCTTTTCAAAAATTACGTCTTACTATTAAAATAGATAATTATAAAAAGATGTGGCTGTATTGCTCCTACGGAGCAATACAGAACATCACATGCGTCAATTTTAATTCAACTGTGTTTAAAAAAATATCAATTCAATATGCTTTTGCTTCGTATTATTCTTTTTTGCTCTACCTTAAATGATGCAATGGGTATTACCTTCTCATTGCGTCACCATCTACCATCACCTAAACCTTAATCTTATGCGCTTCAAAAATGAAAGCGGACCGTTAAAATTGTATGCGGTTGCCGGCACACAAACTGTTTTACTTTCCTTTGATATTGCTCTCGCAAAAATTGATACCAAAAATTTTCTGGGATTTGATATCAGGCGAACTGATAAGGATGGCTCGGTTCATTCGCTCAATGGTACCAAACTCTTCAAATCGCTGATGAATGACATCACGGTCACTGATCCGAAATTGAAACACCTGTCATTGGTGCAGTCTTTTTTCTGGAAAGATTATACAGCAGATCCGGAACAAACGTATATCTATACAGTAACTGCCATGTCAGGCACCGCATTGCATCATCAGCCATTATTTGCCAGTACGATCAAGGTGCGCACCGAACCGTTGCAGAAAGGAAAACATTCCGTGTATTTCAATTATGGCGTTACCGGTTCACAGGCATATGTAAAAAGATTTGGCGACACTCCCGTAAACAATCTTGCACCAAAAAAGAAAGAAGAAGCATTAGCCATGCTGGGTCGTGAACTTTGGAAAGAAGGATTGATAAAGTTTGTGCAACAGGCAAATGGAAAAAAATTCAGTTTGTTTGGTGCGTTCTATGAATTTCAATACCCTGATTTTCTTAAAGAAATAAAAGCGGCTAAAGCGACCGGTGCTGATGTACAGATTGTATTCAGCGCTCAGCCTGGACAAAATAAAGAGCCGAAAGCAAATGGAACATTACGATCGAATAAACAAGCGATTGCCAATGCTGGCATCACCGCTATATGTCATCCGCGTACAAAAGCGAATCAGCCGCATAATAAGTTTATGGTATTATGCGAAGACGGTAAACCAAAACAAGTATGGACCGGCTCTACTAATATCACTCCTGCTGGCATTTTTGGTCAATGCAATACCGGTCACTGGATCGTCGACAGTGCTATCGCTAATAAATACATGAAGTACTGGACATTATTGCAAACCAATCCGGATCTGATCAATTTATCAGCCGTCTCTTCAACAATACAACCTGATACTGATCTGAAAAAGTTAGCCGATGGAACATATGTATTCTTTAGTCCCCGTGATCTACCGGCTAAAAAGAATACAACACCGGTACATTTATCCAATTATGCAAAACTGATCGATAGTGCTAAAGAACTCGTGTGTATGGTCTTTCCATTCAATATCGATGATGTATTTACCAAAGTATATCGCAAACAAAAAAAGTACCTCCGCCTATTGATCTTTGAAAAAGCAGCGCAGGCAAAAAGTGTAAAAAGTAATGATATTAATTTAAAGGTAACGGGCGGCGCTATTCTTAAAACACCTGTGGAAGAATGGGCCAAAGAAGTTTCTTCCAAAACAACAGTTGAAGCAGGCATTCTATATGTACACAACAAATTCTTTATCATCGATCCATTAGGAAAAGATCCTGTGGTAATAAGTGGTTCTGCCAACTTCAGCGGCTCGTCTATTACCAGTAATGATGAAAACTCGATGCTGATCAAAGGTGATCAGCGCGTAGCAGATATTTATCTCACAGAATTCAACCGCCTGTTTGAACATTTCTGGCCAAGATACCTTAGTGAAATTTTACCCAAGAACAAAAACCAGGGGTTTGAAAAGCCATTGGATGAAACATTTGTATGGCACAAAGACTATTTCGATCCTAAGAAATATGATAAGAAGCGGAAAGATCTTTTTATCAATATGCAGGGCGCCGTCAAAGGTTGAAAGGTTTAAGACGTTTAAGGGTTTAATGGTTGTTAAAAAGAAGCAGAATGATAATAGACTATTATACTGTGCCATTTAACAACCATTAAACCCTTAAACCTTTAAACATCTTAAACGTATTGAACACTCCTAAGCTCGTCGCTTACTCTCCAGGTACTTACCATGTATTATTGCACCCATCGTCTTATTGTACACCTTGCTTTCTACCCATGAGATAACATCGAGGTAGGCAAAGGCACGTGTCTCGAACCTGTTTTTTTCAAGGTGCTTGATCTTTTGGAGAAAGCTTTCCAATTCAGGTTTAAGTTGTCTTGGAGAAAGATTAAATGCCTTACGTAAAAACTGGAACATCGCTTCTTCTACTACCGTCAGGTTTTGCATCTTGGCCATGAAACGGTAAACAGATTTTGTCAATGACTCCATAATGCTATCATTACCCATCTCATAGTGCGACATCAGATGAAGCAGACGGGCATAACATTGCAGATCATTACGCAGACCTTCGCCTTCGTAAATCACTTTTTGTAAATAATCGATCGCTGTATTATAATCCTGGTTGCCGAAATGAAGCATGGCGATCTTGTAATTGATCACCATCTCACGATGACTATCAAGGAAAATAGAGTATTCTTTTAATCGTTGTTCAATTTCTGGCACCAGTAACAACCCTTCTTTAAATGTACCCATCATGAAGTGCTGGTTGATCTTTGCGCTGGCGATATAGATAAACGCCTGTATCCGGAAGTTATCGTGATCCTGCACACGATCAGTGCGGGAAAATTCTTCAAATGTTTTTAAGGTCTTATCAAACTCCTTAAAGTTGCGCAGATCAAAATGCGCGTTCATCAACGTATGAAGTCCTTTGATGTAATGACCTGTTTCAACACGGATCATTAATCGTTGCCCATGAAAAAGATCTACCCATTTCTGGGCATAGCGATAATACATGAGAAAATCCTGGCGTATGAAAGCGTACCAGCTAAAACTCTGGTAGAGATAAAGCCTTTCATAAAAACCTTTTTGTTCCCATGCATCTTTGGGAAGGTTCATACGTAAAAACTCTTTGACACCGGCTTCATCTGCAAGATTACGTGCATGACCGTGTTTGGTAAACCAGCTATACATTTTCAATGCAAGATTTGACAACCTCGCTACGATCTGGTTACGGTTTGATATCTCCATCGCTTCAATGGAGAGCTGTTCAACCCGGCTTTGCATGCTTCGGGTAATGTGAAGGCTCTCTATTCTTTTCTCCAACGAAATAACCTGGGTAAGGAAATTAAACTTCTGGTTGGCCCGTGCCGTTTCCTTTGTCTTCTCCAGGATCTTCAGGCTTTGCAGGAAGAGCCCTTTCTTATAAAGAATATGGGCGTAGTCAAACTGTTCATGTAACTGAAGGTCGATGCTGTCAGCGCTTTTTAAAAGGCGGAGACTGGCCAGTATTTCGCGGTAAAGATGGGTTTTGAGATTGTAAAGCTGCCGCTTCTCAGTGCCAGGCAGTTTCTTTAGTAAGGATTTTTCTTCATATGTTTCCTGCTTGTCCAAAACATCGAAAAGACGGACGATTTTGAGGTCATCGTTAGCCGAACTGCGCTTGATATAGAGCTTGAAATGTCGTTTTTCAGCCTTTTCCAGAGATTTTATCAGCTGAAATAATATGTCGGAAGAACGGTTGGACATCGTGCAGAAATTTTCATGGAATCGGCCACCAGTAAGGCTTTTGTTATTAAAACGACCTGTTTGACATGCCCAAAACGTCTTTAAGATGTTTTGAACAGTGTTATTTACCAGGCTACATTTGTGCTGTACTAGTTCATCAAATAGATCATACAGCAGGCAATCGTTAGGAGCAAGTCGTCAGAGGCCAAAGTTAGTGAAGTGATGTCTGCAAACAAATCCCACGGGATGGGATTCAACAACTACTTCGAAAATTTTTCATATGGCAAGCAATCGTTAGAGGTCAGTCCGTTTCTACGGAAGGACCTTTTTTTTTATTTAAGGTGCGCTAAGTTAACGCTTTAAATTAATTACAAATAAAAAAAACTTGCCTTTTTCCGTCCTGGTTGAAAAATTGAGCTCCACTAAAGGCTAAACCTGCAAACTCCCGAATAATCCCGCAAGCTCCTGCCAGTTTTTAATTCCAAAGACGCAATTACCATTAAACACCAGTTACCACCGTCATTAAATTCGAGGCTTTGATTTCCTATTGATCTGTTGATCTTTGAACGACTGCAACTTTATTTCTTTTTTGACGCAGAGAGCCACAAAGAAGCTCAGAGATCCACAAAGACTCTGCGGCACTCTGAGTTTCTTTGTGGCTCTCTGCGTCAAAAAAACTATATACCCTTGCACACTATTACCCGTCATGCAACACATCGAATTCTTCGACAGCGATCATTTTGAAAACAATTATTTCAGAACACCGCCACCGGCAGGGCTATCTCATTTGATTGATTTTTTCTGGGAAACAAAATTCGATTCATTATGGAAAAAACATCCTAAAGGTTTTTCCGATGCACAGTTTCCCAATATCGGCTACACATATCTCATCAATTTGGGAACTCCTTTTGTGATGCAGGTAGCTGATAAAAAGATCAGCATGAAAACAGATGGTTTTCTTCCCCGCTATAATCCCATTGAATGTTTTCATAAACCAGGCAATCATTTATTCGGAATTAAATTCCGCATTTCTCCTGTGCTATTTAAAAAGAAAATCAATTTCTCTGAGTACCGCGAATATATCTACCCATTGAGTTACCTGCTGGAACAACCTATCATTGAACAAACAAAAACAGCAAAGAGTTTTGATAACCGCACAGATCTTCTTTCAAATTATTTTTTATCTGAACTATCAAAATATGAAGATTCATTCCGCGCGGTAAATATTGTAAGTACAATTATGAATGATTGCTTTCAGAAAAATATGTTTGACGTTTCTGTTGACAAGCTTTCCGCGAAATATAAAATATCATCGCGCACTCTTCAGCGTTATTTTGAAAACTGTACAGGTATCAGCAGTAAACAAGCTTTGCAGGTAATGCGTATACGAAAAGCGGTCTCGCATCTCGCCACTTCACCAACTGATTTTCATTATTCGCAATACGGCTATTATGACCACAGCCATTTTTATAAACATCTTAGACAATTCACGCAAAAGAATACGCTGAAAAAAATACAACCACATCTACTGTTGTTAGAAAGCTTGCACAAGTAAGTACGAAATACGAAGTACAAAGAAAAGTACGAAGTCAGAAATACGAAGTACGGGTGCCTGATAAAAGAATAAACTTCAATAATCGGAGACCCGTACTTCGTATTTCTGACTTCGTACTTATTTAGTTTTACGCCGTTGTTGGTGTTCTAACGTCAGCATCTTGCTTTATAGTTTCTCCTCACCAACAACCGGTCTTAATTAAATTTCTACATTGTTTCGGAATAACCTTGAGTGCGTGTTGTTGGTGAAGAGCGTTATACTTGTAACGATCGCATTTCAGAACACCAACAACGGCGTAAGATTTTAGAAATGTCCATTCCTATAAGGTCGTACTTCGTATTTTGTATTTCGTACTTACTTAGTTGCCTGCCCGCTGTCTTTCTTCCTCAGAAGCTGTAGTTCTTCTTCGCGCAGCTTGTACCTTATTATTTCCAAAGCGATAGCTGAAGCTGAGACTGGCTACACGCGTTTCTCTGATCGCGTGCCATTTTTCAATATAGTTATCGTAAGTGATCACCGCCCCGGGTAAGTTGGTCCAGAATATATCGGTGACATTAAAACGAAGTGTTCCTTTATTTTTCAAAACAAGTTTTTGTATACCGGTTCCTATACCCCATTGCGAATGGAGCACCATAAATCCTGCCTGGCCACCTGAGTTAAAGCTTCCATTGAGTTCAGCTGTCCATCCTTTTTTAAAATTGAATGTGTTATTGGTGCGCAGATCAGCTGCTGGCTTACCATTGTTCAACACTGTTGTTCCCAGCTGTCCATTAAAATGCTGGTAATAGATATCTGCATTATTGATCATGTTCCACCATTTGGTTACACGAACAGGCGCTGCAATGGTAAGCCCTATATAATCTGATGAACTCAGATTGATAGGAACCTGCACCGTTACGTTATCCTCAGAAGGGATGTTGGGGAATACATCTCTGAATTTTGCGACGGCTATATCCTGGTTATCTTTTGTATGACTATAACCCAATGAAAAATTGAGACTCTTTACGGTATAACTTAATTCATACGACCAGGTGAGTTGTGGTAATAATCCAGGTTGACCCGTCGCATAAGTCGTAACATCGATCAGGAAAAGAAATGGATTCAATTGAGAATATCCCGGGCGATCGATGCGTCTGCTAACGGATATGCCTACTGTCTGATCTTCTTTGATTTTGTAATTGAAGAATGCGCTGGGAAATAATTGAAAATAACTGGAATCGAATCTGATATTTCCTTTCAGTTGTTCTGTTCTGATCTTTGTTTGTTCGCCCCGTAAACCTAATTGGAAATCAAATTTTGAAAACTGCTTACTGAAATTTATATAGCCCGCATTATTAGTTTCATGATAAATAAAATGATTGGTCTTGTTTACATCATCCTGTGGTGTGCCGCTACTGACATCAAAGAACTTTGCATCGTTGTCAGATGATACAAAACTGGTTTTAGCGCCGGCTTCTATTTTCGCATCTTTTCCTAATGGATTTACATAATCTACTTTGGCTGTTTTAAATGTCAGCTTGCCGGTCTGATCACCGTTCAAAACATAATCGGGTTGTAAAAAAGAACCGTCAAGCTTATAGTAGCTTGTTGCATTCAACGTTAATGAAGTAGAATTATAAACGCCATAATCTGCATCAGCGGTCAATTCGCGGCCAGTGCTGTCAAAGCTGTGTTTGAAATTGATATTAGCCACTACATTATTTCCATGATCATTATTGGTAGCATAAGAGCGGAAGCTGCTGACTTTTTCTCTTTGAGGATCCAGTACAGTGGACCGGTTGTTATTTTTCCTGGTATAATGATTAAAGTTTCCATTGACAACAAACCCGATAATAGTTTTTTTAGAAGGGAAAAAATCCATTCCTATTCTCGAAGTATTTGAATTGATCGGTGATTTGGAATAATTATCTTTTAAATCACCGCCATTATATACACCATTATCGAAAAAGTTTCTATCAAGGATGAGGTGATTCAACCCGATGCGATACGCATAATTATAGTTACCGAAAATATTCACCTTCTTATTACGATAGTTAAATGTAGCTCCGGCATTTGCTTTTGAGTAAACACCTTGTCCATAACCAGCAGTAGCCGTTCCATTTATCCCTAACCGCTGATCTTTTTTCATTCTTATATCAATGATGCCTGAATTACCAGCTGCATCATACTTAGCAGAAGGGTTGGTAATGATATCTATTCGTTCAATAGCAGCAGAAGGAAGTCCACGCAGGTAATTTGCCAGGTCTGCTCCGGTCATAGCAGTAGGCTTTCCATCGATCATAATGATAACACCAGAACGTCCGCGTAAACTGATCACATCATTCTGATCGATGTTTACTCCGGGAGAACGTTCCAATACTTCCATTGCCGAACTACCCGCATTGATAATACTATTCTCCACGTTCACTACGATACGATCCGTTAGTTTTTGAATAAATGGTTTGGTAGCAGTAACTGTCACAGCGCCCAGCGATGTTGATCTGGGTTGAAGGATAATAGCTGGCAACTGAAGTGTCAGATTATCTGCCGATAGTTCAAATACGGCAGCGTATTGCGTAGTATGATTGACCATACTCAGCTTCGCAACATAAGAGCCAACAACGATATGTTCAAACTCTGCGATTCCCGATTTATCAGTAAGCGCCACCTTTACCAGTGAAGAATCTTTTGATCGCAATAATTCAACCGTCACATTTTCCAGCGCTGCCTGTTGTGCATCGGTGACTTTTAGGCTGATAGTACCTCTTGAAGATTGTTGTGCAAATAATAAAGTGCTTAGCAGAATGCCAGAAAGCGTCAGGATCCATTTTCTCATAGCCGTTCTTTTCCCAAAAGTTTATAAAAAACGAAACCTTTCGCAGTCTTTATTTATCAGCAGTAAATCGCGCCCTATAAGCGGGAAGCTACGAGGAAGAGCGTGTCGGATTTTTACATGGGGAAGTGATTGTGGCTCTCTGCGTCAAAAAAACTATTATGATACATTCAAGTATATTTCGGCAGGTCTTAAGCCTCTTACTTCAGCATCTCATCTCTACGCGCCTTGAACTCCGACCCAGCTTTCCACTCCGGCCATTTAGTAGTAGCGTCGAGACGCTGGCCAACATGGAACAATAATTTCAGATCTTCGATAGCGCCATCGAGTATCCATGTTTTTGGGTCATACTGATCAGATGGACGGTGATAATGATCTTTGGTAAATTCATCTTCTACCTGTTTACCATAACCTTTTTCTTTTCCTATTACATCAATACCACTACCGGTGTACAATGCAGGAATACCAACTTTTGCAAAATTAAAATGATCGGAACGATAATATGATCCTGCTTCAGGACGCGATTCAAATGCAATGGTTCTATTAACTTTCGCTGCTTCTTCCTTCAGGTAATCTTCTAATTCATTTTGTCCCTGGCCAACAACAATCAGGTCTGTTGTTTTACCGTACCAGTTCAATCCATCCATATTGATATTCGCCAATGTTTTGGCAGCAGGATAAATAGGGTTTTGTGCATAGTATGCCGAACCCCAAAGTCCTTGTTCTTCCGCCGTCACAGAAAGAAATATAATTGTTCTTGCAGGTTTTGTTTTCTTGAATGCTCTTGCTAATTCTAATAAACCAGCTGTAGCGCTTGCATTATCCAATGCACCATTGTAAATAGAATCACCAGTCTCATCGGGTTTACCAATTCCTAAATGATCCCAATGCGCTGTATAGATGATTGTCTCATCAGGATGTTCGCTCCCCGTGATCTTACCAATCACATTATGTGATTTATCATAGGTAGTTTTTACCTGCATATTGATAGACAACTTTAATCCAAGCTGCTCACCTTTGAAACCACGTTTGTCTGCCGTAGCTAATAAAGAACTATCCTTACCGGCAGCAGCTAACAATCTATTGGCAGCAGGACCAGACACCCAACCGATCACATCGCATAATGTTTCCTGTTTACCACGATTATCCAATCGCAGACGCGAACCGTTCCAGTTATTTTGTACCACAGAGAAAGGATAGCTGGCTGCCTCTGTATTATGAACGATCAAACAACCTTTTGCACCTTGTCTCGCTGCTTCTTCAAATTTATAGGTCCAGCGGCCATAGTAGGTCATTGTCTTTCCTTTGAACAATGTACTATCTCCTGCATTGAAACCAGGATCGTTTACCAGCACTAATACCACCTTTCCTTTTACATCTAACCCGGCATAGTCATTCCAGTTATATTCCGGTGCTACTACGCCATAGCCTGCAAATACAAGGTCAGTATTGTTTAATGAGATAGCACTATCTGTTTTATCGGTCCATATTACATAGTCATCAAATCCTTCGAGATTAAATTTCTCTTTCGGTGCAGTCACCTGCATTTGCGTAGCGGCCTGCGTAGTGATCTTTACCATCGGTACATCCTGGAAATAGCTATCTCCGTTACCAGGTTCAAGACCAACTGCTGTAAACTGGTCCTTTAAATAATTGATCGTTTTTGTTTCTCCTTCGGAAAATGGTTTACGACCCATAAATGCATCTGACGACAGCGTTGCAATATGCTGACCAAGACTATCCGCGCTGAATGCTGCATCAGCACTTTGTGCGTCGTTTTTATTTTCAGAACAGGAAGTAATAAGAATAGTTGCTGTAATCAGCAGGAGGGAGAGACGATACATGTGGGTGTTAATTTAGGGGAAGGTAGAAGAAAAAGTACGAAGTTAGAAATACGAAGTACAAAGAAAAGTACGAAGCCAGAAATAAGAAGTACGGATGTTTGAAGAAAGTACGAAGTTAGAAATACAAAGTACGGGTGTCTGATAAAAGAAGAAACCCTCAATCATCGGACACCCGTACTTTGTATTTCGTATTTCGTACTTACTTCCCGGCATTCGGCTCAAGCAGTTTGAAGAACTGATCAAGCTGAGGAAGGATAACGATTCTTGTTCTGCGGTTGGCAGCTTTGCCTTCTGCAGTAGTATTATCAGCAACAGGTTTGTATTCAGCGCGACCGGCTGCTGCGATCTTAGCCGGATCCAATCCATATTGATTTTGTAAAATTCTTACAACAGCAGTTGCTCTTTTCACACTAAGATCCCAGTTGTCGATCAACACTGCATTGTGGAAAGGAACATTATCTGTATGACCCTCTACCATGAATTCGATATCAGGTTGATTTTTCAATACAGCGGCTACTTTTCCCAATACAACTTTTGCATCATTGGTTACTTCGTATTTACCACTCTTGAACAACAATTTATCAGAGATATCGATGTATACAACTCCTTTGTCCACTTTGATATTGATATCATCATCATTCATACTGCCGACAGCGCCTTTGAGGTTCATCACCAGCGCCATGTTCAATGAATCTTTATGCGCCATTTGCTGTTGCAGCGTCTGGATATAAGAATCTTTAGCGCCTAGATTATCCATTGATTTCTTAATGCTTTCAGCTTGAGAAGAAGAGATGACTGAAAGATCCTGCAGTTGTCTTAATGCCTGTGTATTGTTTTGCTTTAAAAAATCAACTTGATTTTTCAGGTTAGCAATATCTGCATCCAATGCGGATTTTTGACGGTTCAATTCTGCTTTGTCGTTATTGCAATCATTCAGGCTACTTTGCGACGCCGTGTATTGACCTTGCAACACAACATAATCGGCCTGAGATTTTTTGAATTTCTTGGAACTGACACAGGATGCCAGTATAAGAATAGACAAAAGTGGAAAGAGTGATTTTTTACTAATCATGGACATATGTTTTAAATGAAAAAAATTGTTTGGTGATACTGCAATGTCCTTGCAGTAGGTTGGTGAGCCGCAAAGATATATACTCTCTTTTTTGTATTCCTTTGGGCTTTGTTAATTTGGTATATGACCAAAAACATGCCTGTTTATAAAAAATATCTGTAGCTGATAAAAAAACTTGCAATTTTGTCGCTATTAATATTTTATGGCAACAAATAGACAGGCAGCAGTAGGTTTTATTTTCATTACGCTTCTAATTGATATCATGGGATGGGGATTAATTATCCCTGTTATGCCCGATCTTATCGCACAGTTAAAACATATTAGTGTTAATGAAGCCAGTTCTTATGGCGCCTGGTTATTGGCTGCTTACGCTATCACACAATTTTTTTGTGCGCCTATTGTCGGTAATCTAAGTGATCGTTATGGTCGCCGCCCTGTACTATTATGTTCATTGCTTGGATTTGGTGTTGATTATTTATTTCTTGCTTTGGCACCTAACTATGGATTGTTATTTGTTGGTCGCATCATTGCTGGATTAACGGGCGCCAGTTTTACAACTGCATCCGCATACATCGCTGATGTGAGTACACCCGAAACACGTGCAAAGAATTTTGGACTGGTTGGCGCTGCTTTTGGTTTAGGATTTATCATCGGTCCGGCATTGGGTGGCCTCTTAGCTGGCTGGGGCATACGCGCTCCTTTCTATGCAGCAGCAGGTCTCTGTCTTGTTAACTGTCTTTATGGATATTTTGCATTGCCTGAATCATTAGCAAAAGAAAACAGGAGAGCTTTTAGTTGGAGACGGGCCAATCCGTTTGGATCATTGCAGTTATTAAAAAAATATCCTGCTATCGGCGGATTAGCCGTTTGTTTCTTTCTGATCTATTTGGCGGCTCAAGCTGTGCAGGGTAATTGGAGCTTCTTTACGATTTATCGTTTTCACTGGAGTGAGAAAATGGTTGGTTTATCATTAGCTGTAGTCGGTTTGTTGGTAGGAGGTGTGCAGGCAGGTTTAACAAGGGTGATCAATCCGAAGATAGGCAATGAGAAAAGTATTTACATTGGATTGTTATTATACTCTCTCGGTCTTGTATTATTTGCATTCGCCAACCATAGCTGGATGATGTTCGTGTTTTTAGTTCCTTATTGCTTAGGTGGTATCGCCGGACCTTCTTTACAATCTGTTTTGGCCGGGCATGTACCATCGAATGAACAAGGCGAATTGCAGGGAGCATTAACCAGCCTCATGAGCCTAACCACTATCATTGGTCCGCTGATCATGAATAACCTGTTTACATATTTCACCACTAATAAAGCGCCATTTTATTTTCCCGGTGTATCATTCTTATTAGGCGGTATTTTTATGTTGATCAGTACAGTTATTGCCTGGAACGTTTTCTCAAAAGAAAAGAAAGCAGGGGGTATAAAGGAAGTAACCAGCGCTGTTGAATTGGAGAGCGGCGCACATTGATCTGATTTTTTAGCAACGGATGCACGGATCGCCTTCGGCGATATAATCATACTATCAGGCTGACCCTTAGCCCATGGTTTCAACCATGGGTTGATGAAAATATCAGAACTAATGATAAAACCATAATGGTTGATATCCTGCAACCCATGGTTGAAACCATGGGCTAAGGGTCAGCCTGTTTATGTTACCATTAAAACTTCTATACATCAAATCAATATCGCGGTAGGCGATCCGTGCCTCCGTGGTTAAATCATTTTACAGCTTTCTTCAACATATCTACAGATTTCTTATCGTTGCCAATAAATATCTTTTCATTGATGATCGTCACTGGTCGTTTGAGAAAGGTATATTCTTCCAGAATGAAGTTGCGGTAGTCTTTTTCATCCAGTTTTTTATCTTTTAACCCCAATTCTTTGTATTTCATAGCGCGCCGGCTGAATAGTGATTCATAGCTACCACTCATCTTTTTCATTTCATCCAGTTGCGTGGCTGTGATCTTTTCAAACTTTATATCCTGCATGTCAAAGCCTTTCTTATCTACCCCGGTTTCTTTAATAATAGCCTGGCAGGTGGTACAATTGCCAAGGTGATATATTTTCTTCATCGTAAATGCTTTACTTTGTATCCTTTATTTTTATTTTATGAGCAAAGATGAAGTTTTTAAGGGCGAAATAGAGCAAGCCAGCGATTTTAAGTTTGGCGCCAACGTAGCAAAAGTGTTTGATGATATGGTAAACCGTTCGGTGCCATTCTATGGCGAGATTCAGCGGATGATGGCTGAGCTGGCGGCGGACCATGCAAAAGAAGGAACGGATGTATATGACCTTGGTTGTTCTACCGGCACTACTATGATCGGTATGGATACGATGGTAAATCAGAATATCCGTTTTGTTGGTATCGATGATTCGCAGGAGATGCTGGACAAATGCAAATCGAAATTACTGGAGCTTGGTTTTTCACGCGACTATGATCTTCGTTGTGTTGATCTGAGTACTGGCGTAAATGTTTCCAATGCATCCGTTGTTGTATTGTGCCTGACGCTTCAGTTTGTACGCCCTATCTATCGTGAGAAATTATTGAAAGACATATTCGATGGCCTCAATCCGGGTGGTGCATTGATATTAGTAGAAAAGATCTTAGCGGAAGAAAGCAATTTCAACCGTGATTTTATTGAATACTATTATAATTACAAGCGTCGCAATAACTACAGCGAATTAGAAATTTCTCAAAAAAGAGAAGCATTGGAAAATGTATTGATCCCTTACAAACTCACCGAGGATATTACCTTGTTGCGTGATCGTGGCTTTGCACATTGTGAAGTTTTCTTCAAGTGGTATAATTTCGCAGGAATCATTGCGGTAAAAAAGTGAACGCAGAAATGATGAATTATGAGTTATGAATTCAGAATATGGCGTGACATGATAAGCACATTCTTAATTCTCCATTCATAACTCATAATTATACTGAACATCCAACTTTCAACTATGGTCTCTATCGGTAATTTTTTCTTTAAGTACCGCAACTGGATCTTTATCATTTTCTATGCGGCATTGTTTATTCCGTCATGGAAAATATTTACACCCGAACAATTTGGTGAGCACTATTATGTATGGCCGATCACGATTGGTTTGTTTGTAACCATACTTGGTCAATTGATCCGTGGATTAACTATCGGTCTTGCCTATATCGTTCGTGGTGGTAAAGAAGGAAAACCTTATGCAGAAGGATTGGTGACTGAGGGAATTTTTAATCATTGCCGCAATCCGTTGTATGTCGGCAATATCCTGATGTTGCTTGGTGTTGGAATTCTTGCCAATTCTTTAGTGTATGTAGCAATTGTGATCCCTATTTTTCTTTTTGTATACCAGGCGATCGTGTTGGCGGAAGAAAATTTTTTACGGGGAAAGTTCGGTGCTGGTTATGATGAATATCGTAAAAAAGTAAATCGTTGGTGGCCGAGACTCAGCGGCCTTGGTCATACACTGAAGGGTATGCATTTTAACTGGAAGCGCTGGATATTAAAGGAACATACTACTCAATTCATCTGGCTGATCGGTATTACGCTGATCCTGCTCTATATCTATCCCGAACTCACTGGTGGCGATGACCGGTTGAGAAATCTGCTAACAGGTGTTGTTCTTGGAATTTTATTACTTCTTTATGTGATGATCAGGTTTTTGAAAAAAACAGGGAGATTTAAGGAGTAAGAAACGTTGTCTGAACCGGGATTTGGGAGGATTTATGGATGATCAGGTTTACTGGTCACCTGGATACTTCTCCCTGAACTCTTGATCTTCAGCTTATAAATCTGATTAATCCAAAAAATCCTCCCAAATCCCGGTTCAGACATCCATTGCAGACAACAATCCCGACTATTTGTTGTTATTTTTGCACTGTTCGCCACAACCTTATTTGAGGCGGACAACCTAAATTTCGAGCTATGATCAAAACAGGAAACCCTATTATCAGCATTTACACGGAGATGACCCCAAACCCGGAAACGATGAAGTTTGTGGCCAATAAGCTCCTTTATCCGGGCAAAAGCATCGATTTTCCTGACGCTGACAGCGCAAAACCTTCTCCTCTTGCTGTAGAGCTGTTTGGTTTTCCATTTATTAAAGCCGTGTTCATCGCCAGCAATTTTGTGACGATGACAAAGACGCCTGATGCAGAATGGAATGATGTGATCCCTGCTATCCGCCAGTTTTTGAAAGAATACCTGGAGGATGGAAAAGAGGTGATCAATGAAGATGAAGTGGTGCATATCAAAAAAGAAAGCAGCAACGAAGTATTGGCTGATGATGATGATGTGGTAAAGCGTATCAAAGAATTATTGGAGAATTATGTAAAACCAGCCGTTGAGATGGATGGTGGTGCTATACAATTTAAAAGTTATGATGAAGGCGTAGTAAACCTGATGTTGCAGGGAAGCTGCAGCGGTTGTCCTTCTTCTATGATCACATTGAAAGCTGGTATTGAAGGAATGATGAAGAGAATGATACCGGAAGTGAAAGAAGTGGTAGCGGAAGCGGAGTAATCTTAATTATAAACGATTTTACAGATAGAGCAGTCATAATATGGCTGCTTTTTTGTTTCACGCAAAGGCGCTAAGGTTTCGCGAAGGCGCAAAGAGTCTCTTGTATTCTTTGCGTTTCTTCTTTGCATCTTTGCGTGAAACTCTTACTCAGTAAACTTCCAATTGACATTTCGTTGCTTGAGATAATTGATAACAAAATCAAAACACTCTTTGTATTTCCCTACTAACTCTGGCGGGAAGACGCCTTTCTCCGTAAACATTTTTTTTGCAATAAGATTGACAGCAGCTGTACAGGTATACCCTGTTGTACGGGCCATGGAAGAAGTTTTGCCCGCCACATCATAACGATCAAATAAATCATAGGTGACGGTTTTCTCTTTTCCATCCTTTTCACCTTTGACAATTACTTTCATGACGGTGAACTCTTCTTCTTCCGCTCCTAATTTCCATTCATTTACCAGTAAGCGCGATGTAAATTCTAACGGGCTAACATCTGCATGTTGAATACGCAAAGGTTGTGTATCGAAGAAGCCCGCCATTTTTAATGCCATGATCAGATCGATATGTCCGGGATAGCGAAGCGTTTTCTCTTTCATATCGGGAATATGTCCCATGGTATAGATCAGTGAGCGAAGGCCATCTGTATTGAATGCTTCCAGTTCACCTGCCTGATCGAAGGTGATCATCTCCCGATCGCTTAAGGCAGGTTTAGTAACGATCTGTCCGTTCTCTACTAATCGTGCCGGACGAATATATTCCTGGATAACATCTACGGGTGAAAAAGGAGCTTTGTATTGAAACGGAGGTTTTTTTTCTACTGGTAATCCTCCCACATAACATTCAAACGACATTACTTTCATTTCTTCATTATAGCGACCAAGAATAAAATTGCTGACACCTGGCGCTACTCCGCAATCAGTAATGACGGTTACGTTTTTTTCTTTTGCTAACTTATCTAACTGCAATACATCCTCGGGGAAAAAAGAAATATCTACTACATTCTTACCAGTATTAATGACTGCTTCTAATGTTTCGTAACCCATGAAACCGGGAACAGCTGTCACTACCAGGTCAAAAGGAAGAAGGAAGTCTTGGTATAATTTATAATCGGAAAGATCAACGGCAGCTGTTGCAATGCCTGCGTTCCTTTTTTTTAGTTCTTCCAGGTTCTCTTTGCTCAGATCAAAAGCAGTAACGGTATGTTCTTTCGCAAGATCCAGTGCAATAGCGCGTCCAACCATTCCGGCACCGAGTATGGCAATCATCATAAATTCAAAATTAAAAAGTCAAAAAGAGAAGCAGTTGGCAGTCGGCAGTCTGCCTCTGACATAAGTGAAAGTAATAAAGGTCCGGATTATTCATCAAGCAATTTTTCAATTCTTTGCCTGGTTATTTTATTTTGTTCGTCTGCGGCTATTTCTATTTCATCAGCCGGGTCATTGGATAATCTTTCTTTTAAGAGTAATAATATCTCTTCGGCTGATTGTCCGGTATCAGCAACGATAAAAGTGTAACCGAACATCTTTTCATATTGTTGATTGGCTGTTGCTAACTCTTGTATGATTTGTGGAGATGCAGTAACTGTGTCATTGACCTTCGAATGTCGTGCAAACGCTTCTTTCCAATCTATTGGTGAACATTGATACCATTGTTCTTCTGCATCTTCTAATAATTCTACCAGGTCATCAGCCGGAAAAAAAGGAAGCATCTTATATACCCAGGCTGTTGAACCACAGCAGTTGGCCAATTCAGTGATGAGTTGCTGTTTTGACAAGGTATTTAGTTCATGTAAGGTCATATAGTGAGTGGTGTGTCGTGAGTCATGAGTCGTGAATAGTGAGCAGGGTACTACGATTGTGAATCTATTTATTTTTGTATTGCTTAACTATCTGCAAATCTGCTGCCGGATTAACAAAGGACGTCTTCGAAACAGAGAGTACTAAAGCAATTAAGAATGTGTTTATCATAACACGCCAGATTCATAATTCTTAATTCATAACTCCTAATTGATCCCTGAATTCTTGACCTCTATCAATCCCTATCCCTCATTCTAGGGGTTAACCATTTATTTCCTGGGGTGTATTCACTAAAATATATATAACTACCTAACAGTCATTTGATTCATGGAGGTTTTTGTATTGCTTCGTTGTCTGATCGATTTAAATAACCCGTCCATAATCCGATACTTATGAAGAGAGCCTTATCCTTTTTTTTACCCCTTTGTCTTCTTTTTATAAAATCTCATTCCCAAACAACGATATCTCCTGTATCGGCTGAGGGTGTATATTTTACCGCTATTTTTTTTAGTGTTCCTGAATATAGTTCGGGTATTACCGATGGCAATGAACATCGTTCCGGATCAGCCGGATATATTCATCAATCACCGACGCCTGCCGGTACTACAGTGATGAATAAAAAAGTGAGTGTTCCTTTTAACCTGTATAATCCGAATGATAGTACGTTACCGGTCAATGTGCGGGTGTTTGTGGATTGGAATGGAGATAATGACTTCGATGATAAGGATGAGCTGGTATATGATTTTGATTATAATATTTATGGGCATACAAGTTTTGGGACCAGTGCTTGCTGGAAAAATTCGATGACACCTATTTCATCGGTGAATGTACGATTTGCGGTGCGCCAGGGTGGAGAGAAAGCAGATGCGTATGGAGGATATACTGGGGAGATAGAAGATTATAAGTTGGATCTGATTTCGGATGTGGGATTGGTAGTGAGGTAATCTTCTTTGTTATTTAAATACGTTAGTTAGGGTTGTTTATTGGATAAGCACCTTCGTGAAAGCGAAGGTGTTTTTTTGTTAAAGTATGCATCTTTTGCTTCTAAAGATTTAATCTCAGTTATAAATAAGTGCCGGATTATTATAATATTCTCAAAATCCTTTTTAATTTGATCCACTAAACCTTAACCACCTATGGGTATTTCATGGAAATGGGGTGCCGAGGAGAAACGAAAAGGAGATGAAGGATTCAATAATGCAGGCATTCTAACCTTTAGCAGTCATACGATTAATTCTTTTGTAAGAGAATTGTTTCAGAACTCCAATGACGCCAAGCAAAAAGGCGCAAAAAAAGTATCAATTAAAATTGAGCAAAAGAATATTGACAGAAGCGATATCCCGGAATTCAGAAGCTATCGTGATATTCTAGACGCTGTTGAAAAATCCCATCCTAAGCAAAAAAGATTTTATAAATCTGCTAATAGCCTTCTGAATAATATCAGGATTCCTTTCCTGGTCTATTCAGATTATCAAACCATTGGTCTTACGGGTAAAGAAAGCGACAGCAATTCCAGTTTTATGGCTTGTGTCCTATCTGAGGGTATTTCCGCTAAAGAATCCGACACTGCAGGAGGTTCATATGGTATTGGAAAAAATGCAATCTACGGCTTATCAGCCTTGAGAACAGTGTTCTATTCATCTATGAACACTTCGGAAAATTGCATATTTCAGGGTGTTGCTAAACTAGCTTCCTACAGGATGCATAAGGTCAATCACGAAGGAAGAATATATCTCGGAGAAGGTGAAGAAAGGTTATCTGTCAGAAAACAAAAAGACATTCCAAAAATATTCAAAAGAACAGAACCCGGCCTTTCGCAGTTTGTAATGGGAGTCGAAATAAAGCCAGGGTGGCATATTGATTTTACTAAGGCAATACTAAGAAACTACTGGATGCTTCTAATGCAAGACGGTTTGGAAGTTGAATTGTTGGAAAGCGGTAAGTCTTTGATTACAATAAATTCAAAAAATATTGACACTTTGCTTAAGCAGTATTTTGAGAATTACTCAGACGAACATAGTTTATATCCAAAAGGCAATCCATATCTTTTCTATGAAGCTTTCAAGGAAGGTGAAAGAATAGAAATGGATATTCCTTTTATAGGAAAATGCAGTTTTTATTATAAGAATAGTGATAGAGGAGAAAATAACATTGCTTATCTAAGGAATGGAATGGTAATCTATAGTGATATCGAGAAACGGCTTATAGGAGCAACTGTCACTGGTGTTTTTAAATGTGAATCCGATGCAGGCAATGAAATTCTAAGGACAATGGAACCACCCAAGCATGATAGTTTTGAGCCGGAAGTTCTTGAAAGTAATCATAATGATCTAACAAAAATACAAGGGCAGAAAATTTTAAACTCAATAAAGAAAAATATCAGAGATACCATCAAAAGTCTGATCGAAAAATTTAAAGAAGTAACTGAGACACCAATTTTTTTAACAGAATTGTTTGAGGATTTACAAAAATCAATTGTTAGTGGAAACAAAGGAGCCAGAAAAAATGAAAGTAGTCAAACTGAAACTATTTATAGAAAAGCTGTTGAAGATGAAATAGCAATCTCCTTACATTCTGAACAGGAGAATTCTTATGTCAGTAATGTCAACGGTACTACGACAGGCCCTGGTGGAACACCCTTAAAAGAGAAGAAAAAGACGGATACTCCGAAAAATAAAGAGAAAAAGAATGTTGGTCCCGGAAACAGAACTGCCAAAAAGTATCCTATTAAAAGCAGGATCTATTACTTACGTGAGAAAAATGGAAAGAATATTTATAAAGCAATCATTTCATCTGAGGCAGTACTTGGTGATACAGAACTCGGACTCGCTCAATATGCAGATTCCGGCTCAGATATAGCTTTTGAATTGTCTGGTATAACTGATGCAGATGGCAGCAAGATATCATTTAATGAAGTGAAGGATACCGATGGTCTGGTGTCAGAATATAAATTCTTCATTAATGTAAAAGAAGGAAAGAATATTTTTTTTCTAGAGGTTTATGACAATTATAAATCAGCATTCATAATAAACGGATAAAACTATGATACCCGGTAATATATCAATGCCACATCCGGTCCTTGGGATAAATGGTGATATGAAAGAAGGAGCCTTCGATATATCTTTTGTAATTAAGGTTGATAAATCAAGCAGAGAGTATGTTATTAAAGACATAAATGTTACGCTGACTAATCCATATATTGGACAGCTTTATAATGAAAAAAAATTACAGCTAATTCTTAAAATAGGCTGTACCCCTACTTACAAAACCTGGACTGTTGTTGACCCGATAGAAATCAGACTTCCCGAAAATGAAATTGATTTGTTGCTGGAAGTTGAGTCATTTCTTATTACTGCAGATAAGGTGGACGATTATTTCGACAAAACTTTTGGTGATGTTTTCGATGAAGATCATTTTCAGCTTGAAAAAGGAGATATTGTTGCTCTAACTGGTTCAAAGAAAGTAATGATTCCTAAAGAAAACGAAAAAGCATCATTGGGCAGCATCTTCAGATTTAAAAAAATCACACCGGAATCAGATCATCAGGAGATGCATTTTGAATTTGACGAAGATCAAATCGTTATCAATTATCCTTCGGCAAACAGAGATTACGATCCCGTTACACTTCTATTTGATAAAAAACAAGGCATGCCCTATATGGCTCTTAGTTTATACATAATTCCTGCCCTGACAGAAGCATTCAGGATAAGAATGGATGAAGAAGAAAAAAGCTATAGCGAGAATAAGTGGTTTACAATCCTCGAATCGATTCTGCCAGATAGTGAAATGTCAGATGACGCTTTTATTAACGCACAACGAACGATTAAAACCGGTTTGCCACTTAATATGGCATTCGATGAATTCATCAATAAAAATTTAAGGGGATGATGAAGGTTACTCTTTTCAATAATAATACCTGCCAGGAGCTTTTAAATTACAGGACAGACTCCTCTATCCGAGATTTATATGACAATGCTAATGAGTTTAATTACGAAAAAGCAGGTCTTATTGCGGATACAATTGATATTGACATTTCAAAAAAAGAGTTAGATCTGGGAACGAAACCCGGCGATGATCTTGATAATTCAATTAAAATTTACTCTGCATTGAAGCATCTGGATTTGGTTCAGGCAAATGATAAAAGATTATGGGTTACTTTAACCCACACTTTGTTTTATAAATATGCGATGGAACGATGGAGTTTAAGTGAGTCTTCCAGTAACGATGTTATTAAAGATAGATTTCATTTTGAGGGAACAGGACTTAGGGCGAGAAATCAGAATAGCATAGCAAGATTATGGTGGGCGGCTAAAATCACTTATGATGAAAAAAGAAAAGACCCATTTGAGTTGACTAAGTTGTTGTGGGAGAAGCAGGATCTTTATCAAAATTTGATTGACAGAAAATTTAGTACTTACAGAGGAACGTTGACTGGTTTTCTAAATTTTTATTCGGAGCATAAATATCTTGATCTAAAAAAGGATATGAGAAAACTTTTTAAAGGAATTAATGCTTTGGGTGGAGTAAAAATATTATCACTTTTAGAAGATTCTGATGTCCAGAAGGAGTTACACAGATTATGTAAATTTAATAAAATCAAGCTCAATTGATTAAGCAAATTTTTACTACATCGAAGAAGTATCCACCACTTCGTGTTGATAGTAAAGCGAAAAAAGGTTAATTGGCTTGGTACGAAATAGACTTCTGACTTTAACGCTCTGTTTTCTCTCCCCTTCAATTGCCATTTCTAATTTAATTCCAGGGTCATAAAAAACATTTCCCAGATGAATTTCATTGAGTAGTAATGAAACATCAGTATAGTTTCCTAAGATTATTTTATTGCCATAGCAATATTGTTGGATTTGATTCGCTTGTCCTTTCTTGGATTTTGAAGGCACATAGCAAGCCTGCGGATGTTTTGCTTTCCAGTGTTCAATTATAGAACTAAAAGACCAGATAGCCGCCGGAACTTTATTATCATCAATAAGGGCTACATATCCATTAGTGTTAACTATTTTTTTTCTCTCGTAATCAAATCCTTCAATTATCATTTTAAGTGAAGTGAGCTTATGAGAAACTTCATGCTTATGTGTTCCTCCAAAATTCATTCTCGATGGTCTTCCCTTTCGATCAGGATAACCATATTTTCGAACAAAGGCTTCAGCTCCATTTTGGTGAAAATACCCGCCAGTTGGGCTGTGATCCATTAAGGTGATTGATTTTGAACCAAATTTGTTAAAATCAGTAACATTGAACTGTTTTATTTCCCAGCCAAGAAAATCGGGGCCTGCAATCGCATTAGATGGAATATTTAATTCAGCTTCTAGTGTATAACCTCCGCAGTTCGTATGATTGCAGGGAATAAGAGCCCGATCGGCATTCAATCTTTTTGAAGTTATCCATCCAAGATTGTGAATTCTATTTAATTCGTTTAGAAGTATCCCTTTACTATCTCTAAGTATTTGCCCTCTGGCAATTGTAATTACGGCAAAAACGCCATGCGAATCAAGCTTCTTTAAATTCAAAAATTCTTGTCCGACTTCGCTTTCAAAAAGAGTAACAAACCCATAAATTTTATTTTGTTCACTTACTCCTAAAAATAAAATTCGATTTTCAATCCTAGCGGTAAAAAAATTTGATGGGGCATTTCTACATCCTTTCAAAAATCCTGAGAATCTAACTTCGGGATAGTCGGGATATAAAATTAGTTGAGCGTAAGGAGCAATAAAAAGTCCGCCTTCCTCATTTATCCAGTAAAAATCTAATTTAGATTTAAAACTTTCTCTTTTCCTTTTTCCTTCTTCGTCTGTGGTGACATTGCTGGAAGGAAAAATGTTTAATACATCAAAACTTTCACCAAAATAAATCTGATTTTTAGAATTATCATTCGGCGAAAGTTTTTTTACATACACCTTTTGACATCCTCTTTCTGAAAATATTTTAAGAAGATTTTTTAAATTCATTTTCTTTTGGTTTCCAAAACTTCGACAATCTTTTCTCCAATAGCCTTTATTAAAGGCACGACTACAGAATTTCCAAACTGTCTATAGCCCTGATTCATTGAAACAGCATTAACAATAAAATGATCGGGATATCCTTGCAATCTTGCTGACTCTCTTATCGAAAGCCTTCTGGGGGGTTTATTTTTCTGAGGAATTAATATTTCAGAACCATCCTTGTAATACCTGGCACTCATAGTTCTTGTAATGCCTTCAAGATCTACAAGTCCAAAGCCAAAACCATTTCCTTTTTCTTTATGTTTCCTGGCATAATCCTGCAGATACTTCCATAGATGTTCTGTTAGTGTATATTTTGGATCAACCTTATTCTCGAGTATATCCTTTATTTTTTTTGTAGGTGTGGGCAGCACAGGAAATTCAAACTTCTCTTTGTTATGAAAAACTTTTGTATCAAAACCCACCATAAAAGTTCTTTCACGATGCTGAGGAACGAAATGCTTTCCATTAAGAATCTTTGAATGAAAAGAATATCCAAGATCAATCAAGCTCTCCTTGATTATTCTAAAGGTGTTTCCTTTATCGTGTGAGACGAGATTTTTTACATTTTCAAGAAAAAAAGCCTTCGGTCGATGTTTTTCCAGTATTTCAACAATATGAAAGAAAAGATTTCCCTGTTTTTCGTCTTCGAACCCATGTTTTCTTCCCAAGCTATTTTTTTTGCTTACACCTGCGATAGAAAATGGCTGACAAGGAAAGCCTCCACAAAGAAGATCAAATTTATCAGGTATCCAATCCTTTGTTTCCTGTTTGGTAATATCACCAAATGGGATCTCTCCAAAGTTTGCATAATATGTTCTTTGCGCCATCTTATCCCATTCAGACGTAAATACACATTCGCCCTGAAGTCTTTGCATTGCTATTCTAAATCCACCAATACCTGCAAAGAGGTCGATGAAGGTAAACTTTGCATTTGCTGGTGTAGGGAACACAACATAGTCATCAAATTTGATAATCTGCTGTAGCGCTTCTTCGGCAACTTTTGAATTCAGCTCACCATTTAAATATCCTTCGAGTAAGTCTGTTGAATATTCAATAGCATATTTTTTAAGCTTCTTATCCTTTGTTCTCAGATAATGGCTTATTACTGCAGCCCGATAATTATCCGGTCCAAACAGTGCTATTTTCCAAAGTTTTTCTGATACCAGATGTAATTTGGTACTTAAAAGTGCGGGGCTTTTCTCTGCGATCATCATTTGCTTCTCTTTTTTCCGTTGAATAAATCCGTATTGAAAAAATCCTTAAGACTTGTTTCTAATCCGTTGCATATAATTTTTGTCAGTGATTCCACTGATGCGTTTCTTTTGCCGTTTTCGATATGATTCATGAATGTTCTGTCAACTTCCGCTTTCCAGGCTACGGCCTCCTGTGTGAGGTTTTGTTGTGTGCGGAGTTCTTTAATGCGCAAACCAATCTTGGCCTTAATATCCATAAGACAATAGTATTTTATGTGACTTAAAGTACATTGGTGTTTAAGTCACGTTGGATAAATCAATAACAAGTATTCAGGAGAGTTTTTTCAACAACCCGGAGAGGGTTTTTTCTGCATTGGAAGGCTTTAAATCACACTCCCATAACGTAAAAATTCGCCAATTACCTTTTTCTAATGCAAGGATCGCTTTTTCATCATTGGCTTTATTACCATTTATCTTATTCAACCACCATTCCGTCCTCGTCTTCGGAACCACATAATACCTACACCCTTCATGCCCATGCCAGAAGCATCCATGAATAAAAATCACGGTCTTGTATTTCGGCAACACCAGGTCTGGTTTACCCGGCAACGTTTTGTCATGAAGTTTATACCGGAATCCCTGTGCATGTAAAAATCTTCTTACCAGCATTTCTGGTTTTGTATCCTTGGCGCGGATACGGGACATGTTATAACTACGGGTTTTCTTGTCATGCACATCTGCCATATTGCAAAGGTATGATCATCTGCTAATCACCTCAATTGTGACATCAGGCAGAAGAAATTTCCCCCTTTCTCACCGCCTCTTAATCCTACCCGCTTCGCCCTTCGTTATATATAAAGAGAGACCAAACAGAGACCAAAGACACACCAAACACACACCAGACACACGCATTTGCACTGTTTGGTGTCTCTTTAACCTGTCTTTGGTTACAGTCTGCTCTTTTTTTAACCCGAACAATAACCGAAGCAAATACGAATCAGTATGGGAAAATTCATCAATGGGATCAATGGCCCTGTTCAGGGCAAAGTGGGCACTATTATCGGATCCTCCTGGAAAGGCATTCCGTATGTAAAATCAAAACATAAAAAGCGTACAAAAAATGTCAGTGAAAAAGAGGAAGCCAATCGTACCAAATTTGCCAGCGCTCATAGCTGGCTCCGTCCACTGTTGTCGTTTGTACGTACCGGATTCAAAGGATACAGCGTAAAGGCAGAAGGTTTTAATGCAGCAAAGTCGTACCTGTTGCGAAACGCTGTTGAAGAGTCACCGGATGGTTTTAGGATCATGCCTTCTTTGATGAAACTAAGTGTTGGCGATCTGCCATTGCCTGCAACTATGAGCGTTACTAAAATGGCTGCAGATAAATTGCAATTCACCTGGGAGGTAGCACAAGCAAGCGGAGCACATGGCCGCGACCAGGTAATGATGATGGCCTATGATACCGATAACCAAAAAGCTTTCTTTGTAACGAATGGTCTGTTCAGAAGTGCAGGAGCAGATATACTAACGGTCTATGGCAAAACAGGATCAACATACCATTTGTATGCAGCGTTTGTGGCGGTAGACAGGAGCAGGCAATCAGATAGTATGTATCTGGGAGAGATCACCATGTAATTTTTTTTGCCGGGAAGGCGGTAAGACGTTATTACCAATTTTATGGTCAGAAGGAGAGATTGCTGTTTAATATGCCGCAATTAATGTTTCAGCAGGGATACTTAGTTTTTGATGAAGTTCCCGAATCATAGCAAGAGATAATTTCCTCCTGCCACTAAGTATTTCAGATTTGCGACTGCGGCCACCGAGTATTCTGATCAATTCCTTTTCATCTACACCCATTTGTTCCAACCTGAACTTGATAGCTTCAATAGGATGTGGTGGCGGAACAGGGTAATGTTTTCTTTCATATGCTTCCACCAGAATAGAAAGTATTTCTAGTTCATCAGAAAGCTTACTACCTTTTTTCAAATCTTTCTGCATAAGATTATATACCCGTTCTACTGCGGTATCATATTCTTTTTTTGTTCTAATTGGTTTTAACATACGTAATCTTTTTTGAATCAATTAAATCATACTCTTTATGTGTTCCGATCCAAACGATAAAAATGATTTGTAACTCGTATTCTATATCAACAATCAACCGGTGTTTATTACCATGAATATTAAAAACAACACGTTTATCGCCAATCACGGATGCATTTCCAAATTGGGCTTTTAGCTCATTATGATTTTTCCATTCTGCCTGATATGCTTCTTCATACCATACCAGCAGTGACTGTTCGGCCTCCTTTCTCTTTTTTCCATACAACTTCAGTGTCTTAACAACAATCACCCTCATGGTAAAGATATTAAAATGTTCCCAAATTGGGAACACATTTGAGTAATTTAATAATGATTTATCTATCTAATTTAGACGTAAGGGATCACTTTCATTAAGTTAAATCCTCTGTATTTTCATCATAATTTTCCTGTTTTTTCAGATTGAACCATTCCGCCTTCCCCCAATTCTTATTACATTTATCCCACACTTAAAAAACCCTCACTGCATGAAGATCCGGCTGCTATTCCTGGTAATCTTATTACCTCTTTTCACCATTGCTCAAAACCCTATCCTCGCTTACACTACTCCCGTAAAATTTTACACTCAGTCACAGCCCACCATGATGCACCTTACCATCAATGGCAAGAACATGTGGCCCAACTATATGACCATCACCCTTACCACGCAGATCATGCACATACATTTTAAAAAGAATGGCCGTGATGAAATTATCCGCGGCAGTGGCATCAGTACCGATAAACAAATCGTCGACTTCAACTCTGCACTCTGGCTCAATACACCCGGCGATATCGAAATATATATTACCATCGACGAATTCAGTGGGCGACCGGCTTTCCGTTCCAATTCTATTTTTATGAAGATAGAAGCCACGCCAGTAGCTGCTCCCACCATCATCAGCATCTCGCCTGCTACTTTCAAAACCGGTGAACCTCGCGATCATTATTATATCCGCATTGTTGGAAAGAATTTTGGCGAACAACGTACTACCGGCGCCTCCATCGGTGGTTATACTGCAGCCGTCGGTTGGGAACACCTGGAAGATGGTGTGATGGATGTATGGATCCCTGCAGAAGTATTTAATAAAGCAGGCGACTACGGCGTGAAAGTGAATACCAAATATGGTATCAGCAACCAGTTAAACCTGAAAATAGAAGCACCACTTGTAATCAACAAGGTGAAACCCGGCACAAAGGTAGCAGTACCGGTGAACGCAAGGGCATCAAACGCTGTTACCAAAACTATTTTACAGGCAGATAAAGACGTGCGCTTAAAAGCTGAAGTGATGAAGGGTGTTCGCGTAACTGTTACCGGCGTGGTAGCAGAGGGAAGTACAAAAGCGATACTGGAAAATTTTATTACCGGGCTCGATAATGTATTTGTAGTAGAAGATAAACTTACCATTGCTGATGCCAATGGAAATATTAATATAGTCTTGAAAGCAACGGGTGTCGATAAGGCTGTGACTGATAAGATCAGAAAACAAATACAGGATAAGGCAGCAGTGATGAGGTTGACAGTGAGTGTTACGCCGTAGAAGGGGCTAGTGGGGAATAGCTAGTGGCGAGTGGGAAGAAACCCCCTACTCGCCACTAGCCATTTCCCACTAGCTATTCTGTCCGCAGGCTCTTTCCCGGATTCACGATGGCCGCTTTGATAGATTGATAGCTGATAGTTAGTGCTACAAATACAATGATTGATACACCTGCAATGATAAAAGCACTGGCTCCTATATTTACCCGGTAAGCAAATCCTGACAGCCAGCTATGCATTGCCCACCATGATAAGGGAAATGCGAGCAACATAGCAATGATGACCAGTTTGACAAAATCTTTTGACAACAACATCATCACATTCCCCACCGATGCGCCCAATGCTTTGCGGATACCGATCTCTTTTGTTCTCACCTCTGCATTATATGCTGCTAATCCAAACAAACCCAAACACGATATCAATATTGCCAATCCTGCAAAATATCTCGACAGCAATGACACCCGTTGTTCAGAAATGTATTGTGATTGATAAGTGGCATCTAAAAATTTATAATCAAATACATACCCCGGATTATAACTTTTGTAAAAGGCCTCCACTTTACTCAACGTTTCTTTTTCCTGTCCCCCCTTAATCTTTACCATAAAAATGGATGAATTTTCTGGTTCAAACCGGAAGACCATCGGAGCAATCGTCTCATGTAATGACTTTATATGAAAATCTTTTACAACTCCTATGATCGTCACGTCCTTCCCCCACATGCTTACCCGCGTACCTACCGGATTTTTTAAGTGCATGGCATTAATAGCTGTTTCATTAAAAATCAATGAAGAAGTATCAGCTCCAAAGTCTTTAGAGAAACTTCTTCCTTCTTTAACCTGGATCCCTAATGTTTCCAATAAATCATAATCAACGGAACGCACTGCAAAATTTACCAGCTCATTTGGGTTTTTACCAGGCCAGTTAATACCGTAGGTAGCGCTACCACCAATTGTTTGTACTATATTACTTTGAATCGACGATGCATTGATAACGCCCGGAATTTTCTTTAATCCTAACATAAAATCTTCCGCACTTTCATTCGCTTTTCCTTCTTTATCAAAATAAATTATGTTGTCTTTATTATACCCGAGATTTTCATTTTGCACATACTTTAATTGCTTGTAAATAACAATCACCGATACGATCAATACCAACGACAGCATGAATTGAAATACAACCAATCCTTTTCTTGCAAGCAATTCAGCAAACGAACTCCTTAATTTTCCTTTCAATACAGTTACCGGGTTGAACCGTGATAAATAAATCGCCGGATAACTTCCCGCCACCAATCCCGTAAGTATTGCCACTCCCAACGCGCTTGTTAGTAGACCGGCACTGAGGTGAACTTTCATTTGTTTTCCTGTTACCTGGTTAAACATCGGCAGAAATAATAACACCATGACTGACGCAAGTATGACCGACAACAAGGCCATCACAATTGCTTCTGACAAAAATTGTATGACCAATGCTCTTCGTGTAGATCCAACTGCTTTTTTTATTCCTACTTCTTTTTGTCTCCGAGATGCCTTTGCCGTAGAAAGATTCATGAAATTGATACAAGCGATCAGTAAAATAAAGATGGCGACAAGCGAAAACAATTTTACATATTCGATCCTTCCGCCTGTCAATACGCCGTTCTCATATTTATCATGCAGGTAGCCGCTTGAATAAGGTCTGACAAACAAGGTGAAAATGTTTCCCTTCCAGTAAGTAGTAAGGTAGTCCTTGATTTTTGCGTTGAACTTATCTATGTCCGTTCCTTTTTTTAATACCAAAAAAGTAGCAGGTCCTGTGTTTCCCCATTTGTATCCATTAGGCCAGACATCAGCCAGCAGTTTTTCATACGTCAATACAAAATCAAACTTCATACTATTATTAGCAGGAAGCCTGGCGAACACACCTGATACCGGTGACAATGTTTTATTTCCAAACAACTCCCATTCTATACTTTTCCCAATCGCTTTTTCCGGTGAGCCGAAAAGATTTATCGCAAGGTCCTCGGAGATCACAATCGAATTCTTTTGTGTCAATGCCGTTTGCGCGTTTCCCTGTAAAAAAGGAAATGAAAAAACAGTAAAGAAATCTTTGCCGGCAAATGTTCCGGACGACCTTACAACTTTTTCATCTGCTTTTATTGTTACGGCCATGGCTTCCCTTTGCAAAGA
The DNA here is from genome assembly GCA_039932855.1 of Chitinophagaceae bacterium. Lineage (GTDB taxonomy): Bacteria > Bacteroidota > Bacteroidia > Chitinophagales > Chitinophagaceae > JAJKIP01. Next base: position 47,228 of record JBDTPD010000001.1, read on the forward strand.
CATCGATGCCACTGCAGATGTTACTTCAGGAAGATCTTTAGCCATACTTTCCGCCAGCAATCCCTGTGTATTGTCATGCACTTTGATATCATCATTCTCTTTATTCATCTCCATGACCTGGAACAGTTGCTTGTCATTCTTATTGAACTTGTCAAAGTTCCATTCATCCTGTACCCATAAATAAATAAGAAAAGTGCAGGCAAGTCCTGTAGACAAACCAATGAGATTGATGAGGAAAGAACCCTTATGACGTTGCAGGTTCCTGAAAGCTATAAGCAAGTTGTGTTGAAACATAGTAGAGATATTAAATGTAACTATGCTTTGCAACTAAAAAAATGCCGGAGTAATATGGCATTGGGTTTCAATGATCTGTATTAAAAACGGGGAAGCGGGTGTTCGGTTTTGATACGATGGGTGTTCAATTTCAGATAAGCCAAGAGTTTGCTATTGCACTTTGCAATATCAAAGCATACATTTTACGGTTTATGAGCAGACTAATTTCTTTGAGGTCACAAATTTTGACCTCAAAGAGTCATTTTTGTTGCCGAAAGAGGGGTTTTCGTTTTTAATAAATTGATTTTTAGTCACTTGTTTGAGGACGCAAATTGCGTCCTCAAAGCTTTTCTACTAATTTTCGGGCTCTGGTTCACCCTTTCTTTTAAACCCAATCTTTCTTCGGGGTGGTTGTGACGGATGAATAAGTTTTTTTAAGTGTTCAAAAATGACAGCAATATGCAGATCATGTCCTTGTAAATTACTTTCAATTTTTTGTAATTGAAGTAATATGTCTTTATTAGAAAAAAGCAATTCCCGCATTTTTGTAAATACCCTGATGATCTGAATATTAACCCGAATAGCGGTCTCACTATTTAATACACTGGACAACATCGCTACTCCTTGTTCAGTGAAACAAAATGGAGGATATCTTAATCCGCCCTTTAAAGAATTGGAGGACGCAAATTGCGTCCTCCAATTTTCTAATTCACTTGCTGACATCACAAACATGAAATCTTCGGGAAAACGATCTATATTTCTTCTGATTGCCTCTTTTAATCTCTTGTTTTCTACTTGATATAAGTTTGCTAAATCCATATCCAGCATTACTTTTCGGCCACGAATCAGATAAACTTTACTGCTAATCATCTCTTCAGATACAATTGACATAATAGTAGTTTAAATATTAACTAACGCATTCTTTAAAAATTGGATATCACAATTTGTGATACCCAATTTTCTTCAAACCTAAATTCATCAGCAATCCTAACCATTGCTTTTTCATCAAAATAAAAGGGGAATTTTCTGACAGAACCGTCAGGTAATAGCAGAATGCTATCGCTAAATTTCATTGCTTATATTCGAAATATTCCTGGTAAGCATGATATTATTTATCCGGAAATGATCTTTTACCTTTTTTTCAAATCCTTCTCTGACTACTAATAACATTTTTCCTTTGTGATCAGTCAACACCTCTCTTAGTATCATCGCAAAACCTTCATCTCTTAATTCCATCGGACCAATCTCATCAATGATCAACCAACCATTCTTATTCATTCCATCACGAATAATTCCGATGGCTTTATCAAAGGCAGCCTTACTAAACGTAAATCTTCCAACGATCAATATTTCTGTTTCGCCTTCTGCTGCCTCCATGGCGAACTGTTCCTTCGTTCGCACATTCATAAAAACACGTTTGTCATTAACTACCGGAGTAAGGATGCCCCAGGCATCTTTTCTTTTCTCCGACCAGTTTATCAATGAAGTGGTCTTGCCAGTTTGTATCGGACCAGTAAGAATAAAGACTTGTCTTTTATTTGCCGGTTCCAATGCATTTACCAAAATGATCTTACCAGTCACAATTAATCTCTTCCATCCTTTTCTGCCTGCAGAAGCTCTCCAGCTTTGAGCTGCCAGCTCCTGCGTAGCTGGTAACAGTTCCAATACTTTTTGTATTTCAGCACGGCTTGCTGTTTTCTTTCGCTGCAACCAATAATGCAATAATTTTTTCAGCAATGGATTAAAAATAAAATACCAACCCAATACAATGATCACTGATCGTATTAATATCTTCAATGAAATATGTGAAGGCAACAATGGTTTGCCGATATTAAAATACGATTGTACATAGAGCAAGATCAATACGATCCACACTACAAACATTCCTCTTTCTACAAATCTTTTCTTTTTGGTACGCTCCGGCATTAAAACATTTTCTGCGTCTCCGCCTTCACGCTCCCATCCCCGTAGCCATCGTGAATTATGTTGATTCTTACTCCAGTTATTAATTCTTTCCGGTAATATCGATGCCCATCTGCCAATCATGATACCTGCAATCAGATGAAGAAATACATAACCCCCACCAATCAATAGACTATAATTAGTAGTAACTGCTTGACCGGTCAATCCATTTATAAAATCATTGATCGCTTTCCAGAATGCGGTTCCATAAATAACCGTAAGCATAATGATCCGCTGAAATCCTGATTCCAGCAATGCCAATAACGCGAACAACATGCAGGAAACTTTATAGAATCGCCTGTTCCAGAATAATAATTCTCCTAACACCCCCTGGAAAAGCACCGCGATATAAGCAGGAAAAGGCGCCTGCGGACTCAGCATCATTTTAAATACTGCTACGATTACTGTTGCTTTGAAAATAGATCCCTTCGCTGGCACATACCAGGCGATCAGGGAAATGCATATCACCGCACAGCCGCCAACGACCAATCCGGAGACAGGGATCTTTAATCCATGAATAATTCCACCCAACATTGCTTCAGATAAAACCCAAAGTGCAATAAGGCGATAATACACAAGTGATCCTTCACCTATTGGGCGACTTGTTATAGTTTGCTGTTGATTCATGCTTTAATGGAACACAGAACATTCATAAGATGATAATTATTGCATGTTCTTCTGTTCGGGAATTGTTTTAACAGCAGGCGATCATTGGCGGCTCCCAGGTCCGCCTTTCATTACTCCAATTATACTAACTTTAAAGGCAATAATAAAAACCATTTTGACATCTCTTACCCTTAATGATAAATAGCTGACTTTTCCAGGGTATTATACGATATTCCCATTACTCCTTAAAACCAGCACATGCAGAAGCTGACCATTCTCTTCGGTACTATTGTTATTGCGATCTTGCTAACGTCCGTTTATGTGATGGTTCAAAACTTTATTGCCTTTTCAATTTCTCCCGACTACTTTACTCAAATTAAATTTCCTTCTTTTTCCTATGATTCAATTATGCCCGGTAGTGAGAGAGAAAAAGCCGTTATGCTGGGTCTTTCTTCAGCATGGTGGATTGGAATAATTATCGGCGCCGCAGTAGGATTTACTGCCATGCTCTACAATGACTATGGCTATATGAGAGCAGCAGTAAGAAATGGCTTCCTGGTCATATTTTGTACTGTCACCATCATTAATTTCATACTACTGATTATTGGAAAATTTTATTGGTCCAGAACAGATGCTGCATTAACTCCGTTGGTTCCGGACAAAGACAATTTTGTTGCCGTTAAATCAGTCGATGATTTTATCATGTATGCTGTTATCGCCGGAGTTGTTTTTGCGCTTGTTTATATGGTCGCTAACAAAGCACGACTGGTGCGATTAAACACGGCCTCCTTGTAAAATAACTCTTACGTCGTTATCGATATCCATAGTTTAAAACTAAGGATAACCTTTGAAACTACGGATAGCGTTTGGCTCGCACATATTGCTTTGGCCATTCTGTTTTCGCTTTCAATTCTTCAGCAGCCGTTAACGCAAAATAGGGATCACGTAATGATTGTCTTGCAATGAAAATAAGATCGGCTTTCCCTTCTTTCAATATTTCTTCTGCCTGTTTTGGTTCTGTGATCAATCCTACTGCACCTGTTAAGATTCCTGTCTTTCTTAATTTTGCAGCGAATGGTACCTGGTAGCCGGGACCTACTGGTATTTTTTGATGAGGTGATACACCACCTGACGAACAATCAACAAGATCTATTCCCTTTCCTTTTAGCAACTCTGCCAATTTTACTGAATCATCTTCTGTCCAACCACCTTCTACCCAATCAGTAGAGGAAATTCTCACAAACAAAGGCAATTTGTCTGGCCATTCTGTTTGAATCGCTTCAATTATTTCCAATAAAAATCTTGTCCTGTTTTCAAAACTGCCGCCATACTCATCAGTTCGCTGATTACTTAAGGGTGATAAAAATTCATTGATCAAATAACCATGTGCCGCATGTATCTCAATTACTTTATATCCTGCTTTCACCGCTCTTGCAGCAGCAGCTTTAAAGTCTGCTACTACTTTTCTTATTCCTTCTTTGCTTAATGCAACAGGCGCTTCTTCCTCTTCTTTAAAAGGAATAGCAGAAGGTGCTACTGTTTGCCAGCCTCCTTCATTCGATTTTATTTGCTTACCGCCTTCCCACGGCACTTTACAACTTGCTTTACGTCCGGCATGTGCCAGTTGTACACCAGCAACAGATCCATGTTCATTAATAAAACGGGTAATGGTTTTTAATTTTTCAATATGTTCATCTTTCCAGATGCCAATATCACCCGGAGAAATACGACCCTCCACAGATACAGCCGTTGCTTCCTGTATTACCAATGCAGCGCCGCCAACAGCACGGCTGCCCAGGTGAACAAGGTGCCAGTCAGTAGCAAATCCATCCGTGGATGAATATTGGCACATGGGAGAAATTATAAGTCTGTTTTTAAACGTAATGTCTTTGATAGTGAGAGGAGAAAATAATGTAGACATATTTGTTTGACATTAAGATTGGTAAATTTTGGAATTGGGAAATCGGGAACTTTTCGAACCGTCTAATAGTCCTTAAATTTATGTAATAAACACCCTTACGATGAGATCAATTTCCCAATCTCTGATATTAACGTTCTTAATCCTAAATGGTTTTCCTGCATTTTCCCAGGACGACTACTCTATCCGTGATTTAAAAGCCGGTAAGTTCAAGGAAGACAAGAGTTATATCTATGATCTCCCATTTGAAAGTAAAAAGAAGGTCTTCCTGATCCAGGCGTATGAAAGTAAGATGAGTCACAAAGGTGAGCGTGCCCTGGATTTCAAAGTAAGAAAGCAAACAAAGATCTGCGCGGCACGCGACGGCATTGTAGTCGCTGCGAGAAAAGATTCTGATAAAGGCGGACTAAAGCCAGAAAATCTTTCTGATGGTAATTATGTTTCTATTCAACACAATGACGGCTCTGTTGCCCACTACTGGCACCTGCAAAAAGACGGTGTTGTCGTAAATGTTGGTGATACTGTTCAAAAAGGTCAGTGGATCGGATTGAGCGGTAACACCGGCTATTCAGCTTTTCCGCATCTCCATTTTGAAGTACAGGGATATGATGCATCCGGTAACTATAAGCAGCTGGCTACGAGATTCAATACCAATAAGGGTGTCCTCTATTTACGGCCGGGTAAATTCTATAAAACAAGACACTAACTAATTAAGAATTATGAGTTATGAATTATGAATGGCGCTGGAATCGGGATCATATTCTGCATTCATAATTCATAACTCATAATTTCTGTCTTTAGTTTATGCATTTTTAGTGTTCAGCACATCTTAAGATCATACA
>JBDTPD010000002.1:0-25061 GCA_039932855.1 Chitinophagaceae bacterium
CAACTCTTTGCTCCTTTGGTCAATGGGTTTGGCTTTTTAAATACTTATTAGGAATGTTTGGCAATTTGTATTCCATTTTATAAGCGAAATTGAGTAGTAAAGAAATATTATCAGCTATTTGCAATGGGTTTCTGTGCATCTGTGGTAATAATCCCATCATAGCATAACTTATCGGACTGATGGATGGTATAAAAGTTTCCCACTCGTATCCTTTCCCCCAAATTAATCCCTTTAACGTAAGCAACAGATCAGCTCCGTTTTCTGCCAGTAAATGCAACATGTCTATAGAATTGTTACCGTTTTGGGCAACGGTATGGAAGATTGGTGTATGTCCGCCAAATCCGTTTTCATCTACTCCTGCCCGTGCGTTGGTGTCTGCTCCATGACTGATCAATATTTTTGCGCAGTCTACATGATTATATTCGGCGCAATAATGGAGTAAGGTTGTATCCGAGAGAGATGTAAATGTGTTATTGTGTTTTGAATATCTTTTGTTTACAATGTTTTTGTCAGCCGATATCAGGCTTTCAAGTTTCACCGCATCATCGGCGAGGACGGCTAACAGGGCCTCATCATCAAAATTTAAACCATGGTCGATAAACAACTTAACACATTCTTTAAATCGCGGGGAGCGCTGGTACATCTCTACCATGGTTGTAAATAGTGGCACGTTGTTAATGGATTCATTTGGATCACCTCCATTTGTGAAATAATTCTTTATGCCTTCTACTGAATGAACTTCTATGTCGTACAAAATTTGTTGATTACTAGTCATGACAATAAATTTATCAGAATGATGTTATTTATTCCAAATTATTTCCCGTCACTCATTTGCCTGAACAACTACTGCACCTTCACCCGGGTAGATCGCGCCAATGCCATAGACACCCTGAGTGCAGGAAGCGCCGGCAATACCGATCTGCTTTGTTTTGGGATCGACAACGATGATTGACCACGCAAAAGCAGACATGTGTAAGAAAATAAAATCACCTACAAAAAGAAAAATAAACTTTGCTTTTTTCAATAGCAATACTTAAATGATGAGATAAAATGGTTTTGTCCGTTCGGGTTTTCATTGCCCGATAATATGGCTGTCAGCGATCATCAAACAGAGAAGTTATTTCAAACCAATATTAAATCTAAGAAGATGAAAAAACTTCAATGATTAAAAAATCCACCACCAGGGGGGGAATGATTTTGATTGCCGACCCGACGGAACGCCGGGTCAGCAATTAATATTGAGAAGGAATAACTTATTTTTTTTGGTCGATTAACTCCAAAGAACTTACACTTTCTTATAATGCTTTCACAAGCTGATCCTGCAATATAAATGTAAGCGTTAATGCTGGATTTATATTTTCATTCCGTACCGCAGCATAACTACGTCATTTTCGAATGACAATGATTTTATTCCGTTCTTAAACTTTTTACCGGGTTGGCAACCGCCGCTTTAATCGCCTGGAAGCTTACCGTCAATAAAGTAATTACTAATGCACCCACACCTGCTGCTGCAAAAATCCACCACGATAAATTGGTACGATACTGGTAATCCTGTAACCAATTATTCATAAAATAATAAGCAACAGGTGACGCAATCAACATTGCAATAAATACCAGCTTTATAAAATCTTTTGATAATAGCATAGAAACATTACCGACAGAAGCGCCTAATACCTTCCGGATACCGATCTCCTTACGACGTTGTTCGGCAATAAAAGCAGAAAGGGCAAACAAACCCAGGCAGGAAACTAAAATGGCAAAAAGAGCAAACCCCATAAAAATATTTTTTACTCTCAGTACATCATTATACATTCTTGCGAAGGCTTCATCCAGAAAAGAATAACGAACGGGTTGTGAGGGGGTAAATTCTTTCCAGGCAGAAGTCACGGACTTAATCGTTGACGCTATATTACTACCCCCCGATATTTTAACAGCCGTCATTGAAGGACTGTTACCCAACCTCAGGCATACACCACCTACATTATCTTTGAGCGATTCAAAATTAAAATCTTCTACTACCCCAATTACTGTCAAAGTCAAATATCCATTTGTTATTTGTTTGCCCACCGGGTTTTTAAAATTGAGTTGGTCTGCCATAGTTTCATTAATCACAGTAGCTGAGGAGTCAGTTTGTATGTCAGGCGAAAAATTTCTGCCCTCCTTTATCTTCATTCCCATAGCCGGTATATATTCATTATCTACCTGCCAGATTTGTATAGCTGTTTTAAGCGCGTTTTTATCTTTATCCTTTTCCCACATTTCAGTCGCATTTCGTTTACTTCCCAATCCTGAAACAGGCAGGTAATCGCTCATGCTTACATATTTCACTTCCGGTATTTGCTTTAACCTGTTTTTAAAGCTTGCTGCCTGATTTGCCAGCGAACCTGTGCCCTGCAATAGCAATACCTGGTCCTTTTCAAAACCAACTTTTGTATTAAGGATAAAATTCATTTGCCGGGCTACGACAATCGTACCGATAATCAGGGCAATAGAAATAGTAAATTGAAAAACAACCAATGAACTTCTTACGATGCCATTTTTAGCTCCACCGGCTAAGTTGCCTTTTAATACCTGCACAGGTTTGAATGAAGACAAATAAAGAGCCGGGTACAAACCGGCAATGATCCCGGTTATCAATCCCATTGCAATAATGATTATAATAAACCATGGATTGGCAAATGGTATGGAAAGCGTTTTACCTGCTAAACGATTGAATTCCGGCAGGAATAAAGCAGCAAGGCCCACTCCGGTAAGAAAAGAAATAATGCTGAATAAAACAGATTCAGATAAAAACTGATTGACCAGGTTTTTGCGCAAAGAACCAATGGCTTTTCGTATTCCCACTTCTTTTGCACGATTGGCAGATTTTGCTGTTGAGAGATTAATAAAATTGATCATTGCCAGTACCAGGATAAAAACTGCTATGGTGCCAAAAAGCCACACGATACGAACATCGCCATGCACAAAAGAATCATCTATGCCGGTTGCCAGATAAATGTCACTTACAGGCTGTAGTTCCAGTTTAATACTATTTCTTATTTGACCAATACTTTTTTCATCCAACCCATCTGCCTTAAATGCCGGAACCAGGTATTTATCAAACAAGGCTGTCATCATTTTATTACCCAGGCTTTTTGCATCCGTTCCCGGCTTTACCCGTATATATGTGTGATAATTGCTGGTAGTCCAGCTTGATTGCTCTCCTTTAAAAAAGGAACGGTCTTTTAAAGAAAGTAAAAAATCAAAATGCAGGTGAGAGTTGACAGGAAAATTGTTCATCACCCCGCTAATCATTACCGGTTCATCTTTCTTATCACCAATAATCAACGTCTTACCAACAGGATTTTGCCCGTGATAATATTTATCTGCTATTTTTTTGGAAATAACCACTGATCCGGGTTGCTGCAATGCAGCAGCCGGATTTCCGTAAATCATTTTTATTTGGAAAAGATCAATGATTTCCGGATCAGCAAAACTGAACCCTTCTTCATAATTGTTTTCAGTTGCATCCGGTATGCGGACCAAATTGCCGCCTCCTGTAAATAAAGTGCTGGGATTAATTCTTGCCGCTTTTTCAACCTCCGGCAATTCGTCCTTAATGGCCCGGGCAAAAGGTGCAGGGAAGGCAACGTTCTTATTTATATAATCCCCTTGCTTTTCCACGCCGACTAAACGGAAAATCCGATCAGCATTTTTATAGCTTTTATCATAACTCAGTTCATTCTGTATAAACAAAGCAATCAGCAGGCAAGCGGCAATGCCAATAGCAAATCCACCTATTTTAATCAGTGAATAAAACTTTTGTTTTATGAGGTTTCTCCAGGCAATTTTAAAATAACTTTTTATCATAGTTATACTTTTATTCTGTTCGTAAACTTTTTACCGGGTTGGCAATAGCTGCTTTTATTGCCTGGAAACTTACCTTCATCATTGCAATTAATAATACAATCACGTCAGAATATCCTGTGAGGTTTTGAAATTGCTCATTACCTCGTATAGCTGCTTATCTTTTTTGTGAAATTTATTGATACTCACCTTGTCACTCACCCACAAGTAAATCAATATAGCGCTGGCTAAACCAGTTGATAGTCCTATCAAATTAAGAAAAGTAAATTGACCCTGTTCACTATAAAAGCTTTAGTTAATTAATATCTGATTGGATTAAAATGGCCGCCCACTTCTCAGGCTACTGTCGTTTGCAACATGAACCCCAAGTGCAAACGGAAGAACATGCCAAAATATAAGGTCGCTGATAAACAGGTTTTTAGACCTCACAAAAAGTAGGAAGACATTGGTTTTCGATACAGTTTGTGTTCGTTTTTGATACAGTTTATTCAAAGCTCCTTTTGTAAAAATTCAATTGATACCGGCTTGTGATTATGGTATAATTGCAGCGGGAATTTTCCAAAGCTGGCTTTTGACTTAACTTTCCTGGCCAGGAAAGTGAAAAAAATATAAGCTAATTTTAGCGTAAAAGAGGTAAAGCATACCCATCAATTCCTGGCAAGCAGAGCGGTACATTGTAATATCGGCTGTGTGAGCATCATAACATCCAATACATTCCAAAAAACTTAAACAGTGAAGACATATTTTGTAGACTCATTTACAAAAGAAAAATTTAAAGGAAACCCTGCAGCAGTTTGTATCGTTGAAAATCATTTGACGAATAAGGCAATGCAAGACATTGCGACTGAAATTGGCTTTTCGGAAACGGCATTTATAAAAAAGCTATCTGGCAATAAATATAGTATCAGATTTTTTACACCAAAAATTGAAATTCCTTTATGTGGACACGCCACATTAGCCTCTTCCAAAATTATTTTTGACACCACCACCTTAAATAGTATCATCTTTATAAATATCAACGACGTCGAATTATTTATTGAGAAATCGGGAAGTAAAATCAAAATGCAATTTCCTGTTTATGAGACGGAAGAAATAGGAGTGCCGGAAAATATGCTGCATGCGCTGGGAGTTAGCGAAATTGTAAATAAAAGATATAGCCCCAATAATAAAATAATTTTAATAGAAATCAAAGGAACAAAAGCATTAGCTGAGTTAAGGCCGGACTTCCTTTTGTTAGTGAATTCGTACAAAGGAATAAATGGCGTTTTAATGACAGCGCAATCGGATAGTAGCGACTTTGATTTCCATTATAGATATTTTTGGCCCTGGGTAGGAACAAACGAGGATCCTGTAACAGGAGGCGTACAAACTTTTTTGACTAAATACTGGGCAACTAAATTGAATAAGAATAAACTAAATGCTTTCCAGTCTTCGGCACGAACAGGAATGATGAATACTGAACTTTATCAGGGCAACGTATTTATTTATGGAGAAGCAGTTACAGTATTTGAAGGGGAATTAAAAATTGAATAAATTTTAATTGAAACGCTAAAAGCTGATTTCCAGGTAGCTTCAGGACATCACAACATGCCATTCAGGAGAACGGCGCAACCTTTATAAAGCAGCCCCTTATACCAAACAGTAATTTTATACTCATATAAATGATCACTCACGCCATCATTGCAGAATGTGGAGATGAGGGAAGCCTTTAATGTATTACCTGATTCGGTCACAACGGTGTAGACAATGCTATCCTTTGTGATCGTGGGCATTGTAATATTAATAATGACAGGTTTTTCAAGCGCAGAAGGCTTGAACAATACAAATTTTTCATTATCGATCTCAATACTCCATGCAGGATCAGCGCCATTCCCCACTATATCCACTCCTTCATCCTTTCTTTTTTTCCAGGATGGATTTTCCGGCGCGGTATTCTTTTTAAATAAAACATATTGTTTAGAGAGCGAATCCGGAATGCTGACCTGGTAGTTTTCAATATTGATCAGGCTGTCTTTAACCAACTTGTATCTTGATATTACTTTATTATTTACATAAAACAAGAACGTTCCTTTTAGCTTCTTCCAGGTGCCTGTTATTTTTTGCGCCGTTGTTCCCTTGCCCCAGCTTAATTCTTCCATTATAAAATGTGAGTCATCCGGAAACATAATGGTACGTTGTACCCCCTCGCAATTCTTACAGGGCAGCATACCCTGGTAAAAGCCCGAAAGAGTGGTATCAAACGTATTTGCATTGATGATTGAGTCTCTAATAATAACCACGGTATCGGTAATAACGGGTTTATCCGAAAGCGGTGCAGTCTTTTTATACACGGACATATAATACCAGATACCAGCACCCAGGATAATAACGACTAACAAAAATAGAAATGTTTTCATATGATGTAGATATGTGCTAAAGTAATTGAAAATTCCAATGATTGCAAGATAAGGTAGCCCTTAATTATCCGGGGATGTTATACAACTACCGGAATATGTTACACTATTCACACATCTGCAAATTGGCTACTTTACAATTTTTTTCAGGTAGTTATAATGATATATCAATCAATCGTATTTTTTGAAAAATAACGTATTAGATGCTTCAGACCTGGATTGAAAGTGGGACAGCCCTTCCAGGATTGAATAATCAGGCACAGGCTAATCATAACTATCCTACAGTTGTATATGTTTTTGCACATTGGGATGCTAAGGATAACGAGTGACATGGATTTAAATTGATCCGACAGGTATCCGATTACACGGATTTATTTTACAAGAGGTATCAATTAAATCAGCTCAATTGTTAACATTCGTCTGCTGGTGAAACAGAATCATATCAACACTATTTTTGTATATTCATTATTGAATTGTTGTTGAAAGGAAGAAGACTACGGACAATCGGAGCTGAATGACACGATCAGCGATCGCCAATCCCATCAGTAGTCTCAGGACCTAATAAAAAACATTATTAAATAATTCAAAGCGATCATTATGTTTTCATCAGTCTTTTCCCTGCTGCGCGCTGCAATCATGGGTATATTGTTATTGTCGTCTTCGGCCGTGGTGTTTGCCCAGGATACGCGTTTCGAAAACTATGGTTTGGAACCTGTACAGGTAAATATGTCGGTTACAAAGATTGATGGCAAAAAAGTGATTCGGGTGTCAAGGGACACAGCCACACAAGGAGCTGATATACCCACATTCGTGCGATTGCAGAATACCGATAGTTTCAACAATGGGACCATTGAAGTAATGTTGCTGAGCCGGCTGCTGCCTGGCGCCGGGGCTTATGCGAGGGGATTTATCGGTTTAGCTTTCAGGATTAATAAGGACAATAGCCGGTTTGAATCCATTTACCTCAGGCCCACCAATGGGAGAGCAGATGATCAGCTCCGCAGGAATCATTCCACGCAATATTTTTCTTACCCTGATTATCAATTCGACAGGCTGCGGAAAGAAGCAGAGGGAAAATATGAGTCCTATGCTGACATTGGATTGAATGAATGGATCAAAATGAAGATCGTTGTAAAGGATGCTCAGGCCAAACTTTACCTGAACAATAACCTGCAACCAGTTCTGATCGTGAACGACCTGAAGATGGGCGCGGCCAACAGTGGTGCGATTGGTCTTTGGGTGGATACGGGGACGGAGGCGTTTTTCCGGGATATTAAAGTGGTGAAAGAAAATTAGTTTGAGCCCCAGTTCTTCGTAGCGGCCAACTTATAAATAAAAATACAATTATAGAACTGTTATGTAGGATAGTGAAGTGGGATGCTAAGGATACGGGTGTTTCACGCAAAGGCGCAAAGAAGAAACGCAAAGAATACAATGAACTTTTTGCGTTTCTTCTTTGCGCCTTTGCGTGAAATTTATAAATCATGTTCCTATTATTTCCACGCCTGACTGATGACAGCGCTTATCGGAGCAATCATGGGAGCAGCTCCGAATTTTTCAGCCAATTCTTTTTCCAACTTAATTTTTATCTCGTCTATTAAGGCAGGATTGCGTTTTTTGATCTCCTCATAAATACCTCCTCCCTCTACAAAGCCGTCTGCGGCATCTTTTGCGGTTGGAGTAGCGGACAAAAGTCTTACTTGTTCAATTGATATTTTTGCAAACCCGGCATTCTGTAATAATGTTGTTATCACAGCTTCATCACTCATCGAGGTCGCTAGATTGAATGACTCAGACAATGGCTCTTCCAAATATTTCTTTGCTATAGACCTGGAAATATAGGACGCAGCGTTATTCTCCAATTTATCCCAGGTTGTAAATAAAAATAGTCCGCCCGGTTTCAGCACCCGGTATACCTCTGCAAATGCTTTCGGCTTATCAGGAACAAACATATACCCGAAGCAACAAACAACCAGGTCGATACTATTGTCGCTAAAAGGAAGTTGTTGGGCATCTATATGTTGCCAGTCAATATCAAGATCACTTAATTTTTTTTTTGCTACGGCCAACATGCCCTCATCAATATCTGAAGCGATTAGTTTTGCCGAAGGAAGAATACGTTCGCGGATATGGCGGGTAACACGGCCCGTTCCGGCAGCAATTTCCAGTACAATAGAAAACAGGGCGGGGTCAATTCGTTTTGCAACTTCTAAAGCATACGGTTCAAAATATAGAGGACCGAAAAATTGATCATAGTGAGTGGCAGTTTCTTCCGCAGTATCATTCATGGATTATTGATTTAGATTTTAAGAAACGGCCAGTAGTTCAATCCGGCTTCCAGGTCATTTGATTTATTTGTTCATCCGTATCGCAGGAAAACCCGCTCGATTAATTTTGGCCGGTTATTTATCCGCTTTTTGTAAGTTCCTTTTCCGTAAACAATTTTGATAATTTTCAGACGCTGCAGCGATTGCCTGTACGTTTCCCGAACTGATAGCATCTCTGAGTATTTCTAAATTTTCCGCACACGGGCGATCGTCGTTGATGGGGGTGGAGTTACCACTACCAGTGCGTGGTTTTTTTGTTGGCTTATCATCTTTATCGGTACCTTCTGTGGCAATTTCATTCTGCCGCTCCAATAGGTCCACAAAAAAATCAGTCATACGGTCTACCTTAGGACTACCTCCACCTCCACCACCGTCGACAATTGCCAGTAACATTATTGCGAGACGCCGGTGTGAATCCAATATATTGTCCTGTTGCTTTTTCAATTGCGCAGATACCTTTGTTAGTTGCTTTAATACTTTAGCATTGGATTCTGCATTCTTTGACTTGTCTTTCATAAAAGGCCCTCCAAAAGTTTTAATGTATCAGGTAAGAAAATAGTAGTTTATTTAAATCTACATATTAATTCAAATCGCGAGAACAAATACTACACCTACAAGATAGTTACGATAAGCCATTGACTACTCACGACTGTCCTACATTATATATTTATTTGTAAGTTGTAGTATCTACAAAGTGTCGGCATCGGTAATTTATTAGCGAACCATTTATCTAAGAACTGGTCTAGCTCTTACGTTTGCTTTTTATCACTTTTTCAACGTACACGATAAGTTCTTGTTTTTCGGCGTCGGAATATACAAGTCGACCCCTATTTTGAAATAAATAGTCAGCGATTTCGTCGGGTTCCTTGTTCTCGATATAATACAAGTGTTCGATCTCCCCGATGAACTTCTGGATTATTTCTTTAAATGCATCGGCCCTTTTAAGTGCATCTTCATCACCGTTGATTAGTTTGTGTCTTTCACTGGTAGGTAAATCAGTTGTTAGATATTCAGAGTCGATATATAAGGCTTCCATTCTGTTTGGAGGTACTTTGCCGGTACCATTGCAATAGGCGCATTTTCCTGGTCCCCAGAATAATTCTTTTTTAAGACGTTTTATATCTTCCATGTCCACTGTGCCTTTCCCCAAACATCTTGGGCATTCAACCCTATTCCGGCGAAATATCCTGTTTAAAAAACTCATTATGTGAGATTTGAAATTGATTCGTTTTACGATAGTGGCTGTAAGATATGCTTCTTCGCGATTTTTGTTACAACTTAAGGTCGTCTGGATAAAGCAAAGGAAACCGTTTTTTCACCTTTTTATTCCGTGTAAGATTTGCTTAGTTTCATTGGGCCGTTTCCCGCCTAACTCCCCAAATTAAACCACCATTATGATATTCATGCTTCTTATTGTAGTGTTACTGCTATACTGTTACCTGGTCAATTGTTACATTGCGTACTTCAGTTTGAACCGGGCCAACACAGCGAATTCACCAAAAAAAATAACCAGGCGAGCTAAGCTGCCACTTGCACGACAGATCGAAAAGCTTGGCTTACTGAAAGCTGTTCCGTTTATTCGCGGGTCCACAAAAAAGTATTCTTATCTGGCATCTGTCACTAAGGAACTAGCCAAGTTTTTCGGGATTCTTACCATTGCTAGTTTATTTTACTCGGCACTTCAACTTTGGTTGACCTACTCGGAATCATTTGATCAAACCAGCCTGACTATACTACAGATTGAACGTTCTATTCGGCAAATAGAGGCGATAATTAAACCCTTTAAACTTGGCGGTATAAAGGATGTAATTGCCCTTATTTTATTAATTACTGTCGTAGCATGGATACCACTACTAAGTAAGTTTCAACTTACAAACAAGTACAAAAAAGTCATGAAGGTGCTCGGTACAGTAACTATGGTACTTGCAGTATTTACATCGTTTACTTTTTTTGGCAGCCGCTTTTATAAAAATGAAACGGGGCATGTTGGAAAACTCCAAACGCACAAATTGGAAATCATTAAGCAAAGCAAATTGCTTGTACATGATGTTGCCGACCTGGTGATTGATAAAGCACTTTCGCAATATATCGGCGGAAATCTCAGGATACTGACTCATGACGCAGAACTTGTAAACTGGTATGCGAATAATCCGATAGAGCTTGATAATGATGATACATTATACAACCTGAATACTTGCGATATCTTGAAACCGGTGATTGCGGAGAAGCTGAAAAAAATAATGTCGACCCTGCCACCAACTTTTCAGTACGATATTAGTGGAGTTAGGGCAATGGAGGATTTGTCCGCTTATATTCAGCAACATCCCGGCGACGTTAGGGACTATGCCATCAGGGAAGCTTCACGTGAAGCCGGTGGTTATCATATTAACTTGTCCACTGAAGCAGAACTGGACAACGCCATTGATGAAGAAATATATCATAAGATGGAACAGGTGGAGGATAAGACTTTTGTTGCAAAGGAAATGTCATTAAAGAAACTCCAGATAATGCGTGAGCGGCTTGTTAATCTTAAAGCAGAGGATGCGGCTATGATCAGGCCCATGATCCCCGAATGGGCCGGAAAATATAAAGAAGCGGTAACCAAATTAATCAAGTTTGGTCTTGGTAAAACGGTCAATAAGTGGATCAGTAATTTTTTTGAGCATTTTACCGGCGATAATCCCTTTGTCGGTAACATTCTTGATCCAGTCGTCAATGAGCCAATGAAGGACTTTATCACAGAGAAGATCGTAAACATATTCAAAGCTGGAACTGGTAAAGATGAAACTAAGTTGATTGAAGAAATCGAATCTGTGGGCGCCGATGCATCGCATCGATATGCAGACAAAGTTTCATACAATGAGAAAATTATAGCTCTCTCTGATAAGATTGAGGCCAGACGGGCAGAAATAAAGGCAAAGACCCGGGTGGTGGTGAATGAAATCTATCGAGAGGAGCGATCAGCTATTGAACAGTTCCGGCGGATAAGGTATGCCGGACGGTTTGCAGAAATGCGTGAAAATGCAAAGATGAATATAGAGATGGGATTTACTCTGTTGCAGGGTAAAGCGCTTGAACTGGCGAAAGATGCTTTTTACGATTGGGACAAATATCTCGATCTGCACCAGATCCAAATTGGTTTAAGCCAGGATAAAGATGTTGAGAAATTTTTTGCTGACTATTGTGCATCCAATTCAGATATGGCGGCCACCTGGGGTTTTGTTTTGATCGCTGATCCGTTCGTGCAGCAGGAAATCAGGACTATGCAAGCTGAAAGTGTTAGCAAGGAAGGCCACATAAAACCTGGTCACGGCATGTATTACTATTTTGAAAAGTACGGCTATAGTCATGAGGATGTAGATAAATTGTTTATCGTACCCTCTTACGATGAGGTCGACATTATCTGCAATGAGACTAGTGGAAGATGACTACCGGGAAACAAAAGAGCTTTTTAAGTAATACTCCCATATTCTACGGTTTGTTAAATATAGTAATGATGTTGAATTCAAAAGAGATGCAGACGCTGGACGAATTCTGCGAAAATGGAAAGTTAAACGATTACAGAAGTTTGTTAACGCAAATCTTCGAACGTATAATTATGGGCAAGTGTAAAATCGCTGCTCAATATAATTGTAATAAGTCTCTTCATTCTTTCGATTTGAATTCATGCATCATCCGCATATCACTGAGTAAAACATATAATAATCCCATTGAAATTATTTGGACTCTTTTTCATGAATTTGGACACCATAAATCTGGCAAAATTGACAAAAAATTGTTAGACCCTGTTACCACACTAAGACGTGAACAAGAAGCCTGGGATTTGGCAAGACAAGAAATACTAATTTATCCAGAGCTATTAGCTACCCTTTCTGAATTCGAAAAATATAAACAAAAATGTTTGGAAGGATATGAAAAAGCTGCTAGTATTTAAACTTCCAATTTTCAGATAACTTGAACGGTGCATTGCGAATCTTTTTCCTTTGAATTTTGTATATTGAACTTTTTGAACCCATGGCCCCGTTCGACCCGAAAGAAAATTTCTAAATGAACTATCTAACAGCTTTCGGCAATTTTTGCATACCTGTATAGACACTATTGGATGCGCTCTTTCCATCTTCCGATATAAATGCAATGTAGGTATGCACTTCTTTACCTGCGAAGCTGGCAACCTCAATCGCAGCTGCGCCGACAATACGTGATGCTCCCGATGCAGTGTAAATCGACTGTTGTAATTCAGGACAGATCACTAACAGTACTGATCGATCTGTTGGTCTCATGTCCTCTCTACCATCAATGACTTCGGGCAACCAATTGAAGTTGATCTTATTTGTCTCTGCTGTTGCCACTATATTGACAGGTAAATGCAGTTTGCCTTTGCTGATCAACAACTTTGGCCAGTCCATTACAAACCTGGGGTAAACTCCGGCAATACCGTCGTTCAGCATGTGAGAGAATGCGACATTGCTGGCACTCTTATACTTTGTGTAATTAGCGAAGGTTATATTAAACAATGGCGCAAGTTGTTTAAGGTAAATTTGACCGAATGCGAATTTTGCCCGCTGGTGTTGCTGTGCGGTGCTGCATTTGCGTTTTTTGTTACGCTTTGGTACGGCACGAATCAACATTTGTCCTTTCGACATGTAGCCAACATAATTTCCTACTTTTCCGGTGAAGCCACCGAACAATCCTTTTTGTAATTTTCCCATGATGAATATTTTAATAAATCAATTAATAATATTTGTTTATTGCATGTCACCTGTAGCTAAATTCAAACCTCAATACTCTCTTCCAATAACTTCAACAAATCACTTTTCCGATAATAGATCTTTGCCCCAATTCGTGCAAACGGCAATATTTTTTTGCTTCTCCACACCTGCAAAGTACTCGCACTGATATGCATCAACGTCAATACATCCTGCTTATCCAGCCAGTCGGTAAACTCGGGCTTTGCTGCTTCAGCAACCCTGGAATCATACTGTCGTTGTGTAATTAATTTTTTCATACCTGTATGGAAAATCAAATGCAATGGCAAGTCTAGCAGGAAAAATCAGTAACCAAAAACATGCATGGTCATTTTGACCGTATTGGCCGATAATGGTCGTATTGGCCGTTATTGGTCCTTTTGTCCGTGTATCAACTGATCGATCTACTATCTTTTTTCAGGGGAGTTGTTCGGCTCGGCTTCGGCTTTTCTGCGGGATCTGGTTGGTTTTTCTGCTGAACGAGCCGAAGCGGAGCCGAACAAATACCAGAGAAAAGCCAAACAAAGTGCAACGCAAATCAGCATCAACTTCAAAAATGGGTCGCATCAATGCGGAAGCGTGATATGAAACAACGTAAAACGATACATCATGAAGTGAATCGGTATAGTTCAACGTAAAACAACACGGATCGAAGTAACCGAACACTAATCCAATTGCAATGAATGAAAGTAAGCGGAGACAGTAGTTTGAAGTCTATCACTCCGCATCGGATAATTCTTTTGAACAACTTGCACCTGTCCTGATCAGACATCATGTTGTTGCAAATACTAGTCAAGGGCCCTGCAACATGAATGAACAAAACATTTTTATTTAATTTTTTTAAAACAATTTTTATGGGACTTATGCAAAATGGAATACTGGATAGCTTCACCGGAAAAGTGGGAACCGTTGTCGGTACCACCTGGAAAGGCAAACCAGTACTGCGCGCCATACAAAAGCGCAAAAAGAATCGTAAATCAACACAGGCACAACAGGAACAGCGTGCCAAATTCGCAATGGGAAGTGTATACCTGCAACAATTGACGCCATTACTAAACATCACGTTTGGTAATTACGCCAAGGAGCAGACAGCAGGTAATACCGCGTTCTCGCATATGCTTCGCAATGCGATAACAGGTGTGTATCCTGATTATACACTAGACTGGCCAGTGTTATTGGTTAGTAAAGGAAAACTGCCACTGCCGAAGAATCCTGTCGCAGCAGCAGAAGCAGGCAAGATCACGTTTAATTGGCTTGCAGAAATTAACGCAGATGCAACGGGTATTAAACCAACCGATAGATCGGTGCTCGTTGTTATCTGTCCGAAACTGCAGCAATGTATGTACACTACCCTGGGAGCTTCACGGAGCGTAGGTACAGCTGCCATTGACGTGGCAAATTTTGCCGGCAATGAAGTGCATACTTATTTCGCTTTCGTATCAGAAGATGGTAAGAAGGTGTCAAATAGCGTGTACACCGGTATGCAAACAATGCCATAATCTATTATGAGTAGATATTGGTAAACAAGTGAAAGGCTGCAAGACGTTGCAGCCTTTTTCTATTGGAGATAAGTTGTTGTGAAAATATACTGAACCTCTTTGTGGCTAAAGATGAATCAATCCATGTCGTATGGCAACCAGTACAAGGCCCACTCTTGTTTGGACACCAAGCTTGATAGATAGTTCTCTTCGGAAATATTCAATGGCGCGCGGATTCAATGACATTTTATGGGAAATCTCTTTATAAGATAATTCTGTAGAACAAAACCGGAGGAACTCTATTTCCCGGTCTGATAACATTATTTCTCTCAACTCATGTTGATCTATTAAATTCTGCCGAACAACATTCATTAAGTTATTAGAGGCTTCACTTGCATAATAAAAACCAGATCCCATGACTGAATCAATCGCGGACTCTAATTCAGTTGGACCAACATCCTTTTTTAGAAATCCTTTGACACCACTACGAATCAAACGGATCATACTAAGTTCCGAGTCGTACATGGAAAGCATGAGTATATGGATTTTAGGAAAATGATCAAACAGCCATTCTGCTGTTTTGAAACCATCCATCACCGGCATGTTAATATCGAGTATGATAACATCAGGGATCGTGCCCTGCTGAATCACAATGACTAACTCCTTGCCATTGTTTGCCTCGGCTACGACTTTACATTTGGGAAATCCATTAATAATTTTAGTAAGCCCATTACGCATTAATACATGATCATCCGCCAGGGCTACTTTGATAACTGGGGTATTGTGTGCCATTTTTACTGGGAATTTTTAACTGTATTGTTGTCCCATAGCCAGGTGCACTCGTGATCTTTATCTCCGCACCTATCAATTTCATTCTTTCACGCATATTAGCTAAACCGGCTGAGGTTCGTTTGCTATTATCATTTGCCTTAAATCCTACACCATCATCCTTTATACGAATAACCAGACTATCGGTCGTATACTCCATCTTTAATATCACCCTGGACGCACATGAATGCCTGATAATATTGTTTAAGCTTTCCTGGATAACTCTGAAAATGATCAGATCTTGTTGCGAGGGAAAATGAAATGATTCACCTATTACTAAATGTTCAATAGTAAATATTCCAAGTCGTTCAATGCGGTTTAACTCTTCTGTTACAGCTGCCAACAAACCCTGGGATGTTATTACATCTGCATTCAACGTCCATGCCACGCTTCTAAGGTCGGCAATGGACCTGGTGAGCGTATTAATCGCATCGTGCACCTGGCTTTTTGCTTCATTGAGTTCATTCCAGGAAATAGAATTTAGATAAAGTTTGGTGAGACTTAATGAAAGACCAATGTTGTCATGTATCTCACGGGAAATATGTTGCCGTGTATTTTCCTGTATTTCCATTCTCGATTCTAATAAAGTCTTTTCATGAGCAGCAGTTAACACGCGAAGCTTGTGACGGTGAGACCGTTCCTTTTGCAGATATACTGAGGCGAAATTGATAATAACAGCACCAATAAAAGCGAATGCCGCTGCAAGAACCAGCGATGTACTGAAAATGGTTAATAAAGACAGCTGCATAATGAAACAATTTAAACAGAATGAAAAAGGGTAGAAAACCGCCGGATATGTAAGACTTGAACAAATGAATAAGCGCTACAGCAGGCTAAGGTAGGAAGTGGTTACGAAAAAAGTCAACGGGAAAAATACAAAAAAATACTGTGGTTTTCCTCACAACAAAGTTGAAAAAACATTCGAGTTTAGCATTATCAACGTAAGAAATCATAATTAAGGACGCTGATTTAAAATCTAAATAAAAACACTTAGTCATAAAATTTTAATAATAAAAAATGAAAATCATTCAACTACTCTTTTTGTCCCTGCTGGTGTCTGCATTGCCTGTTATCATACTTCCGCTGCTCATCGGTAAAATCACTGGTACTAATATGATGCTAAGCATGATGATGGGTACAGGGTTTTCCAATTTCTGGGATAAGCATTCAAGGAAACAATTCATGGCGCAATTGATCGGTGCGTTTGCTGCGAGTACTGTGATGTGCCTGATCCTGCACTATTTTGGTATATGAGAAGCGAGTCGGCATATACTGGCGGCGAGGTAGTTGTATTCCATACGTTATGAAACCAACCTTGCAGGGAAAACCAACCCGGATTGTTTTGTATGCAGCTGATGTAGCTGGTATTACGAGTTGTTCTATACGAAGTGCACGCCGTAAGCTGAAGAAGATCCGTGAAGCGCTTGGCAAATCAGATAATGCATTTGTGACGGTAAAAGAGTTTTCTGACTTCTTCGGCATTGATGAAGAGTACATTCATAAATTTTTAGATAGCTAAAGACGCAGTGATTAAAATTTATTTCATTAAAACCCATGACATGCCAGACAAAATTTTAACTGATGATTGGTCCGCGTATGATGATCGTAAGATCCGAGACAAACGGGATAGCGCTAAATTTTCGTGTAAAGAATCCTGGGAAGTCAATTACCTCGTAAAAATTGTTCGCAGACATTACCCGCAACATACAAAGTTGCAGGTATTGAAGGCGATTGAATCTGCCTGTAATAATTTAAAAACGCCGCGGGTACGGAAAGAGTTTGTTGAGATGGTGATGCAAAAACTTTGTTGACAGAAGGTTTGTCTACGGTTGATGGTTTAGGTTAAGGTGTGCCATGATGAAGGCAGGCACGGGTGTTCCAGAGACGATGTGTTTTTGCACCGCGTTGTATGATAGGAATTGCCTGTGCCTTTTTTAACCCCGATAGAACCGCTCTGGTTTCAAATCTTTGATCTGACCCGAGATAGAAACAAATTTTATTAAGCACTTAATCTTTATACGTCATGCAATATTTTTATTTTTTCATTTTTGTCAGTGCCTGTTCTGGCCTGACTATTGGTTCGTTTTTTTTGTTCCGTTATCGATATAACAAGCGCTATCACCTATACAATTACAGATTACAAAAATACAGTGAGTTGATCACAGAAGTTTCTACTCTATTGGATTGTTTTCAAACAGGTATTTTTAAATTAGACTGGGGGCATAGCGTATCAACAACCAACCATTATGAATCAGACGATGAAAATTTAATTAAGGAACTAATGATGTTGGTTGATAAATTCAGAGTAATGTTAACAGCAGTAACACCTTTTTTACCGGAGAGTATTGTTCATCAGCTGCATTTGTTTTATAAAGACATAGGGTTTTTCCGGCTAATGCTTAAGGAAGGAGCCCGTGATATTATAGATCCCCATTTAATGTTTTCTGATGTTCTCCAGCTTGAATGTCAATTCAACCTTGTCATTGGCTTAATGCAACATGATTTAGGGATTGAGTTATTGCCGATGTATGAAAGGTCGTTTGATTTGAGTACTTATAATTAAATAATAGTCATGCCTGGCAATTTAACTCATTGGTACGGCATAATAGAACCACCATTGCAAAGCAACAGATTATCTTTTAAGAATTCAAAAAATGAAATAAAAAAAATAAATTCAATTGTCAGAACGTGAAAATGCAATATTAATTCTGAACAACTTTTAGTTTTTCCAGAATTGAACAGTTGGGTTAAATAACTTTTTTAACAATCCTAAAAGTTAGATTAATTCTGGGCTTTATTTGCTTTGCTGTCTTTGCAATCTGATGCTCCCAAAAATGTTGCATTGTTCCTGCCATCAATAAGAAACTACCGTGATGGAGAGGGATTTCAATTTTATCAAGATTCTTTCTGAATTTATGTCTGATCTGAAAAATTCTTGTCTCACCAAATGTTACTGATCCTATTACAGAACGCGGCCCATACTCTCTTTCATTGTCACGGTGCCATGATACGCTATCCTGACCATTCCGGTAAAGATTGAGTAACACACTATTGAATTCGACCTTTGCTGATTGTTCCACTTTTGATTTGAGATATAGAAGAGTAGGAGTGAGAGGAAGTTCTGTTTTGTCATCACGTTTTTTTCCATACCAGGCTGTTAACCTTGGAGTCGGGTGTGTTTTACCATGAATAGTAATTGGATCCTGCTTCCATGGAGTCTGCTCTATCAGTTCTTTATAAAATTTATCAGACTCATCCCGGTTAAAAAAATGTTCGTACAGGGATAACTCTGCATCAGGAATATTAAACTTCGTAATCTTTAGATCACCTGACGTAAACAAGTCAGTATCATTAAATAATGTCATCATAATACATTATTGCTAGGCTTCCATTAACATTATCAGGTGAAATAGCTATACAAGCTTCTTTTGCCCCAAGCGCAATAATAATCCTATGTATGACAACATTGTTCTTAGCGATTTGAATAGGAAGTGGAATTGTATTTTTCTGATCCAGATAAATTTCATCAGATGAAGAATTAATATATTTTTCCGCACCTGTTAATGTTATAAGTTGCTTTTGAATTGCTTCTTTTTTCCAACGCTCCCATTGAACAGTAACATCTTTTTCAGGATTCTCGAATTTTTTACTTTCCCTGACAAAAAATAAAAAGATATGATTCTCAAAGACTGCTAATAAATCGCATAATTCTTTACCATCTGATTTATAAACGTTAGGGTAAGACCATAGCTTTAAAAATGTTTTATCGCATAGATCAGAAACCAATTTCTCCGACGAAGAAAATCCTTGGGATTTAACAATACTCATTTCTATTTACAATTATAAGTTCTAGCCACCAGTATCCATGAGACTATTCATCTCAGAAATATTTTTTAATAATATCATTTAAATAATCAACCCTGTTTTCATTAAGTAATTCTAATGATTGGAAACTAAAATTTTGTAAAATCACAGCAACTTCTGGAAAAAATAATCCGTGTAGCATTGCTTCTTTACCTACTTTCTCCTGTAAAATTCTATTGATATCTTTTATAACCTCAAGATTGTATCTAGCAGCTATTTGAGATTTTTGTACTTCCTCAAGTAAAATAGATAATACTGCTCGCTTCTTATCCCTGCTATCAGTGATTTTCCAATATATAACCAATCCAATACAGAAGACGGCGAAAAGAATACTTAAGGTCAAGATATATAGATTCATTTTGAATGAAATGTTGACTGAATAAAATATTTTTTTTACTGGATCTTCTAATAAAATTCCTAGCAACCAAAATCCGATTCCAGAAAGAATAGCTCCAATTCTTTTACGAGATAGCATTTTCATTGTATTTAATTTAGTAAATCATGAACTTGCAAAGTTCCTTGTATGAGATTTACTTTAATTAATTTTTTTTAAACGTTAAGTCGGATAATAATAAATGGATGCCACTTATGTGTTGTGACTACACAAAGCATTCAAAGGGCTTTCCGCTGGGCATTGTGCATTCAGGAAGTGAAATTCGGCATCTTGGCAGTTCATCTGGCAGGACTTTGCGACATTTTTATACAATTAGTGAAATTTTGACCTTCAATTGAACAAATTCACGCATTTTTTGTTTGCCGGTATGAAATTCGCGCATGCTTTCCGGCATCTGTCAGTATTATCATTCAGCCGCATCTATATAGCGGATGATATTACATCTTCACCTGCCTTGGTTCCACTCCTTAGCCGCACCGTCCAATTTCATGTTCCTATGTAAACTTATGCCACAAACCGTTTTATTGTAATTGCACTGCATTCGCATGCAGTGGTAGTATATGATACTTCATTCGCATACACGCGTACGAAGACATTATTTATAATAGAATCTATGAGGATAAGTATAGATACCGGACGTATCCTAAATAATAATAAAGTCTATAATTAAAAGCAACCAAATGACAACTGCTATTTCTAGTGCTGACATTGACGCGTTAAAGACATGTACACAGAACTTCATTAATCATGTCTATTTTGTACAGCATCAATTCAATCTGATCCCGGCTAAAGATCATCATGGCGTATGTATAAATTACGTTGATCGTAAGGAGTTTCGTGATGAATTTTGCACTGAATTGATTACTACCATATCAGAGTGGGTATATAGCCAGGAAAAGGCAAAAAAGATAATTGATGACTTTCAAAAAGAAGAAGGCCGTAGTTTTCAAAATGCAATCCAGGCTTTCAATCAACATACTTTGAAAAAATTCAGAGATAGAGATAGTAGAAAAATCTTTTTACAAGGTCAGTTTGGTGAACTCCTTCTATTTAATTTTCTACAGCACTTTTTTTCGGCCATTCCATTATTGAGAAAAATGCCAATTAAGACTTCAAGTAGAATGGAAGTGAATGGGGCGGATGCTATTCATTACAATTATGAAAGTGGAAAAAACCTTCTATATCTTGGAGAAGCGAAATCATATACAAGTAAATATTCTTTTAGTGCAGCCTTCGGAGATGCATTGGAAAGTATCGTAAATACGTATGATACACACTTAAATGAATTGGAATTGTATATCTACGATGGATTTATCGAAGATAACCTTATCAAAATCGCACAAGACTACAAAAATGGTATATTGAAAAATGTAGAGGTGCATCTAGTTTCTATTATAGCCTACCATGAGCAGGGCAAGCTTAAACTAACAAATGAAATGGAAATAAAACAGCAGATCATGGACATGATTGCTGAAAAAGGAAAGGCGCTGGATAAAAAAATATTCAATAAAATTCCAGAGGAATTTCATCCTCGATTCAATTACATCATTATGCCGATATGGGAAATGGACAAACTATTGATAGCGTTTCAAAAACGTGTAGGTAAATGAAAAATCCACAAGAAATTTTGAGCCAGCTTCTTCAGATAGAACTGGAAGCCCAAGCAAAACGTCTGCAATTCATTGATGAAGTGGAAAGCAATACAGTTAACTATAAATTGTTGATGGAATGTATCGCTGTTTTAAACGAATTATCCCTTCAAAATGACGAGCTTTCGCAAAAGCAATTGATTGCCATTATAGCTTTGCTTTGGCACTACCGTAATCAGGAATGGACTGGTTTAAAGGATTATCTCATTTTATTTTTGTCTAGGGCGGGCTTTGGTCCATCTTCCATTATGTTAGACGATGCCTACTCTCATGATTCCGGCGCATATTCTTTCAGTCACAGCTTAAGGAATGAGTTCGCCATCAGCGCCGCTCATGCAGAGAACGAAATATTTGTCGGGAAGGAACGATTTTTATTAACCGACTTTCAGAAAGGCTTGTGGAGCTGTCTGGATGATAATTTCTTGATCGGCATTTCAGCACCAACCTCGGCAGGTAAGTCCTTTCTAATCGTGCTAAAGGCAATAGAAATGCTGTTGAAAAAGAATGGGACGATTATATACATAGTGCCAACTTTAAGTTTGGTCAACCAGGTAATATCGGATTTTCGGAAGATGTTAAACAAATTTAAGTTAGATGACTATACTTTGGAATCATCCTTCAATCTGACCCAACATATCCCAAATTCAATTTATGTTCTGACACAAGAAAAGGCTATTGCCGCCTTTTCACAGGATGATACTCCATTCAAAGAAATCCGGCTTCTTGTGATTGATGAAATTCAGAATGTAGAACGGGTTGCCAGCAAAGATGACCTGCGCGCCAAAGTGCTCTATGATCTGATGATGGAATTTAGGAACATGGCACATATTGACCATATTATAGTGTCAGGGCCGCGGATCGAAAACATTGATTTACTTAGTTCGGATATTTTCGGTCAGAAAGCCATCAAAAGGGAAACGAAGTCTTCACCCGTACTCAATCTAACTTACTCGATCAATAAAAAGGGTAAGAAAGGATATTTTTTACGGGTTATTTCCCCCTTAATTGAAAAGCCTTTAGAAATTAAAATTATAAACGAAGATATGATACAAGGATACGGCGGAGCAAAATATAACGAGCCATACCTTGGATATCTTAATGAATTGGTAAAGAGTTTTGGCGATGAATGTGTTTTGTTATTTTCACCTAACCCGGGCACTTGTAGTAAGATTGCTAATTACATTACAAAGAACTCAGTTAGTAATGGCAATGAGTATTTAGATGATCTAGCTGGCTTTGTTGAGGCGACAGTTCATCCCGAATATTCTTTGGTGGAGGCATTGAGATCAGGGATTGCCTACCATCATGGCAAACTGCCATCTCACATAAGACCGCTGATCGAGCATGCCATTAAAAATGGTAGTGTTAAAAAGATCATTGCAACTACTACATTATTACAGGGTGTCAATCTGCCTGTTCAAAATATCATCATTCGCAATCCTAGGCTTTACATTCAAACTCGGCCGGATTCCGTTAAGTTATCGCCTTATGAATTAGCGAACCTTCGTGGCAGAGCGGGCCGATTGTTGAAAGACTTTGTAGGGCGCACTTTTGTGCTGGATGAGGAGAGTTTTTTGGAAGATACCAGCTCGCAAATGGATTTATTCCAAGACACTGAAAAGAAGCTGGAAGTTGGGTATGGAAAGAAGTATACTGAGTATAAAGGTGAGATCAAAAAAGATATTCAAAATGCCATCGGACACACTGAAGATAATAAGGAGTACAGTTATATTACAACCTATTTACGTCAGACTGTGCTGAAACATAGCATCACATCTCAAGCCTATCTTTCTCGTGTTGGCATCAATCTTTCAGACAAAGAATTGAATGAGATCCTTAGCTCCTTACAGGAATTAAAAGTGGACAAAAAAATATGTGCGCGTAATAGATATTGGGATCCTGTCGACTTGGATTATCTGAATTCTGCTAAAGTTGATTTTATCCTTCCTACTAACGCATTAGACAGAGATAATGCAACAAAAATCAAGAATGTTCTGATGTATATGCAAGAGAACTTTAAAATATACTATGATCAGTATGTTGGCGTATATAGTACTGAAACTAGCGACTTGCTTATGCAGCTATGCATTCTTGCCGATAAGTGGACGAAAGAAATTCCTTTGGCGGAAATATTAAAAGATAAGTTTTACAATAGTAGTGAAAGAATAGAGAGTGTCATTGAAAATCTAGAAGGTAAGATATCTTATGGCTTGGCTCTCTTGCTTAAGCCCATCTATGATATAAAAACGAATAATGGGATGTATGCCAGATTTATTGAAATGGGAGCATATCTCCCAATTACACGGAGTCTCATTGAAATGAATATACCCAGAGAAACCGCATTATATTTAAAAGATAAAGTGAGAAGCAGTAATACTGACCGGCAGGCGTTGATAACAGAAGTCAGGCAGATCAGGTCCGGATTGCCCTCTCATTGGCATCAAATTCAGTTAGAATCAATATAATTATAATAGGTCTCGACGGTAAATTTTTATAGGACTGATCTTTTTATTATGGTTTAATCAAGTAAAACGCATGAGCATGAAGGAACATAACCGGATCGTTTTCTATTCCATCTATGATGGCGCTTCCGGCTATCAATTACGGAAGGCGGAAATTTTTTTACAGCACTTGGACCTCGAACAAGTGTCCGATCTTAATGACTTGTTGGAAATCCACCAGATCAAGCTCTATTTCGATAATACAATGTTTTTAACAACCTGGGACGAGCAGACTAAAGTTCGTTTCATGGAACAAGCCGATATGGGTTTTCAAAAACTCCGAAAACTATTGCTTGGGATCTCTGATGAAAATTTTATTCAACTAGTTACAAACCTCGAGTTTTCTTTCCGGTCGTCTTTTTGGTACATGTTCAATTATTTGCAGGTATATCGACGTATTGGAGCGAATTCATTTTCGGCAGCTTTGCAACAGCATCCGCATCATATTTCGTATATCCTGGAGCAGTTCAATACTATTCAGCATTATGAGCAGGAACTGCGACAGTTTTTGATAGGGTATGAAAAAGCAGCAGAGTTACTGCTTGCACGGTTTGAACAGCGCGGCCGGTTCAACGAATCAAAAGCAATTTTTCCAAAAGCCCTTACGCTGGCTGATCGGGAACAAATTCTCTCTGCTTATCTGGATCAAGAACGTCCGAATTTAAATTATGTAAGGCTCATCGAGCATTCAAAAAATTCGGGGCATCTCGAGTTATCGAATAAAGTAAGACTGAAGGCTAAGCAAAAATCAGCTGCGATCAATAGTCAAGTGTTGGCTGAAGGAAATCCAAAAAAGATTGGAGTGGAAGTCTCGCTAAACTCCGATCAGCAAGAGCCCGTTGTGGTCAAGCAGGAAGGCCTCGTCACAAAAATTGTTTACAGTACAGCTTACCTGGATAACATCACGACCGACGTTCAGTTGTTCCTCTTATTCCGAAACCTATTTGAGTTTGTAGATAATAACTGGCTGGTTACCTTAGTCAGTAAAGCAGACCAGATATCGGTATTAGAACGAACCCTTATAACCTCCAAGAAT
>JBDTPD010000003.1:0-23909 GCA_039932855.1 Chitinophagaceae bacterium
ATCAGTTGGCAGTCAGCAGTCAGCAGTCAGCAGTATGCAGTCGACAGTCACACTCTGTAATTAGAATCTTATAATCATATAGTAGACTTACAACAGTCAAGGGACTGCCGACTGCCGACTGCCGACTGATAGACTGCCGACTGTATACTGCCGACTGCATACTGCCAACTGGAGACTGTTATTTAACATTTCGAATCTTGTCCAGCAACTCACTCAGCACTGTTGCTTCTTTCTTGCTGAGATTGCCCACGATATGGTCCATTTCTTCTTCGCGCATGTCGAGGCGCTCCAATAGCTTTTTACCTTTGTCGGTGATCATGATATCTACGAGACGACGATCATCTTTGGAAATAGCTTTTTTAACTAGACCTTTTGCTACGAGGCGATCAACGATACGACTGGTATCGCTCATCTTATCCAGCATACGTTCCCTGATCTGAAGAGTAGATAAGGGTTGTGGATGACTACCGCGTAATATGCGGAGGATGTTGAACTGCTGATGCGTAATATCTTCTGTGGCAATAAATTCTTTGATACGCTCCGTTATCCAGTTATTGGTATAAATGAGGTTGATGGTGGCTTTTTGGTGCTCATTACGGAATTTGGTTTGAAGAATGTCCCGATCTATTCCCATAACAAGAATTTAAAAAATGATAACGTGCAAATCGCTCACAAATATAAAATCACTTAGCGTAGGGCACTACGTTTTGCAACATAGAATTATTATAAAATTGACGACCGTTAAGAGATATTTAACGCTTCCCTACGGGTTATATGCAAAATTTGTGCAAAAAACTCAGGAAGTGGATTTGTCGCACTTATTTAAAGAGCCGTGCTTTGTATCTTCTACACATTAAACTTGTCTCATGAAGCTATTTTCTGAATCTATAAGAAGTTTTGGTGAAGGATTTCTGTCCTTTTACAAGTCTATCTATCAGCGAATGATGGGATGGTAACAAATTATGAATTATGAATTTAGAATTATGAATGGCCTATTCATAATTCATAACTCTGAATTCTTAATTACTTTCTTCTCCATTCTTCAACAGCGCTCCCAGTTTAAAAATCGTAAATAAATGATGCGCCTCGTGCAGCAGGAAAAAATTCAACCATTGTATCAAATTGAGCTTTCCATAGACCGGATGGCTTCCGATCTTTTCAAGATCCTGTTCAGTAAAGCTTAAAATTCCTGCACTCATTTCTTTTCTTGTTGTCAGCATGTCCTGCATGATCTCTCTCGTAGAGAGTGTACAATTTTCATGAAACATCGGATCGCCTTCTGCAGTGTAACGATCAAACGATGGTTGTGTATCTTCCAGGATCATTTTTATACGCTCAATAAAAACGTGCTGGTAAGTAGTAAGGTGAACGATATTTTCAAAGATGGACCATTTACCGGGATTGACCCATCGTCGTATCTGTTCATCTGATAACCCGTCAATGATCTCAATAAGAGACTTGTGCTGGTATTGCAGCCGGGTGGAAATTGAAGAAGGCATTTGCATAATATAGGAGGTTTAATCTTAATCATTGCTCCCACACCTTTGTTCCTTCGGAACAATTGGCGCAGATGTCAATATTTTTTCTTCCCTGGAGTATCCGTGTTCTGAATTTAGTGTATTCTCCATTCTTCCAGATCTCCTTGAAGGATTTTTTCTTGAGATCGCCCATCTGATGCTGTGCATCTTTATCAAAACAACAGGGTGCTACTAATCCATCCCAGGTAATAACAGGATCATGCCATAGGCGCCAGCAATGGTTGGCTAGTTTACCTTTAAACTCATAGCCATTTTTTGTTTTGCGATAACGACTGTATTTATCGGTAACAGGGATCAGGTTGTTAGGGTCTTTTTCATAATCATATACCTGCGCCGTCTTGAACCATACATCATCAACACCAATTTCTTTCGCCAATGCTTTTACATCTTCTACCTGGTGTTCATTTGGTTTAACAACCAGAAACTGAAAGACGATAAACGGTGTTTTACTTTTCAGTTCCTTTTTCCATTTCACGATATTCTTTGCACCTTCAATTACTTTATCAAGTTTTCCTCCTACACGATATTGCTGATACACATCTTGCGTAGTGCCATCGATAGAAATGATCAATCTATCCAATCCACTTTCTATTGTTTGCTTTGCATTCTCATCGGTGAGGTAATGCGCATTGGTAGATGTGGCGGTATATATTTTTTTGCCGGAGGCATATTTAACCATATCCAGAAAAGAAGGATTCAGATAAGGTTCGCCCTGGAAATAAAAAACGAGGTATAATAAATCTTTGTGCAGCTGATCGATAGTATCGCTGAAGAAATCTTTTTTCAACATGCCTGTTGGTCTTGTGAAAGCACGCAGGCCACTGGGGCATTCAGGACAGCGAAGATTGCAGGAAGTAGTTGGTTCAAAAGAAATAGAAACAGGAAGACCCCATTGCACCGGTTTTTTTGTCCATTTGCTGATATAATAGCTGGCAAACACCTTCAGGCCATTCCAGGCGCGACGTGGAGTTAACTTAGACAAAAGATTGATACTATCGTTCCTGTTCAATTTCGGCATGAAGCGGTAAAGGTACTACTTAGCTGATTAGTGGCCCTCTCATAGTAAACAGAAGTTGGTATCTTCAGATCATTCTTAAATGAACTACGAGCCAACATACCGTATTTTCCCATTGGGTGATGCCGCTATTACGATTGATTTCGGAAGCATCATCGACGAACAGATCAATAAAAAAATACTGGCAGGTTTTCATCAATTGCAAAAAGATCCGCTACCTGCAATGATCGAAGCAGTTCCTGCCTATAGCTCACTGACGGTGTATTATGATCTCGCTGTTTTGAAAAAAATAATTCCCGGAGAAAAGATATTGTACGATTGGATGAAGGAGCAACTGGAGAAAAGAGATCCCGCTTCATGGGATGAAAACAATCAACCAGCGCGGATAGTAAAAGTGCCGGTATGTTATGAAAACGAATTTGCTCCTGATATAGCACAACTCGCCAGTTATAATAATATCGGAGTAGAGGAAGTAATAGCATTGCATGTATCTGCTTCTTATCGCGTGTATATGCTGGGATTTTTGCCGGGGTTTGCCTATATGGGTCCGGTGAAGGAACACATACAAATGCCGCGAAAATTAAGACCGGCAAAAGTAGCAGCAGGTAGTGTGGGGATCGCCGGTAATCAAACGGGTATTTATCCATTAGCTTCACCCGGCGGCTGGCATATCATTGGTCGCACGCCTTTGCGTTTGTTCGATGCAGGTAAACAAGATCCTACCTTATTGAAAGCAGGTGATACCGTTCAGTTCTATTCAATCGCCACGCATGAATTTGAGAATTATTAAATCAGGTGTTCTTGATACTGTGCAGGACATGGGCCGTTATGGTTCACGTTACCTCGGTATCAATCCTGGCGGCGCTATGGATAAATATGCCGCGCGTATAGCGAATAGCCTGGTGATGAATGAACCCGACGCTGCTGTAATCGAATTTCATTTTCCTGCCTCTGCTGTTTTCTTTGAACAGCCTGCATTGATCGCAGTGAGTGGCGCTGATTTTTCACCGTATGTCAATGGCGAACCGGTTCCATCCTTACAACCAATTCTATTAAGTAAATACAGCATTCTTCAGTTCGAACGTGTGATCAAGGGTGCGCGCGGGTATCTTGGAATATATGGAGGGATGAATATTCAGCCATGGTTAAATAGCTATAGCGCTAATCTGAAAATTGGTATCGATGGTTATTTAGGAAAACCACTTCAGGCTAATGACGAGATCGGTATTCAAACTGTTGATGCATTTACGGCATTATTGAACACAAAAGAATTCATTGTTCTTCCATGGAAAGCAGATGCATCATGGGATAATACAGCAAATGAAGAAATCAAAATACTGCCCGGTCCGGAATGGGATCGTCTTGATAGAAACTCACAAACAAAATTGCTGAATGAATCATTTACGATCAATAACCAATCTGATCGTATGGGGTATCAGTTGTCCGGGCCACCATTGATCCAGCAATCAAATGATGAGATGATCTCTTCGGCTGTCACTTTTGGAACAGTACAATTATTACCGGATGGACAATTGATAATTTTAATGGCCGACCACCAGGCTACAGGCGGATATCCACGCATTGCAAACGTTATTTCAGCGCATCATTCAAGACTGGCACAGGCAAGACCGGGAGAAAAATTCCAATTCGTCTTGTCAAATCAACAGGAAGCTGAGGAGTTGTTTTTAAAACAAGAAAATCATTTGGGTCATTTAAGAAATGCATGCAGATTTAGATTGGAGCAGTTGTTGGGATCGTTTTAGAATTATTGAAAGAACTTGACAATAGTTTTTGACTGCGTCAAAAATCAAATAAGGCTAAAGGCAGTTCAAGCATAATTTCAACTGATATTAACGACTAAACGAGGTAATCAATGAAAAAAATGACAATTGATCTCAACTCCGACATGGGCGAAGGCATTGGAAACGACGAAGCGATCATGCCGTATATCAGTTCGGCGAATATCGCCTGTGGCTATCATGCAGGTGATGAGTTGTCGATGTGGGATACAATAGAAATGGCGCTGCATTATAAAGTGAATATCGGCGCACATGTTTCTTTTTTAGATAAAGAAAATTTTGGCAGAAGTGAAATGAAGCTGAGCAACGAAGAAGTATATGAATTGGTTACCCAGCAATTGATCATTATGAATGATATGGCTGGACTTTTCAATGCAAATATGATACATGTAAAACCGCATGGTGCCTTATATAATATGTCTGCGAAAAATGCAGCATTGGCAAAAAGCATTGCTACCGCCGTAAAAGATTTTAATAAAGAACTTTTATTATTTGGTTTGAGTGGAAGCCATTCTATTAAAGAAGCAGAAAAGATAGGATTGAAAACAATGAGTGAAGTATTTGCGGATCGTAGTTACCAGGATGATGGCTCATTGACACCCCGTACACAAGCCGGTGCACTGATCGAAGATGCTGAAGCAGTTGTCAGGCAGGTATTGCAAATGATAAACCAGCAATCAGTCACCACACAGCATAATAAAACTATCCAGGTAAAAGCCGATACCATTTGTATCCATGGTGACGGAAAAAATGCAGCAGCATTTGCCAAAACTATTCACGAAGCAATGATGCGCGAAGGTATTCACATCAACAAAACAGCATGAGCATTTCTAATAAAAGTGCTGCGCTAAAAATATACAAGAAGCATTTATAAATTTGTGAGTAAATGATAAACATGGAAATATTGCAAAAATCGATATGATTAATATATATCAAAATGTGTCACCTATGTCCAGGGAGACTCTCGAATCACATTTCAAATCTGAAGATTTGAACAAAGTTTGCCGTGCAATGGTAGCCTGCGCTTATTATGAGAATGATTGGAAGTGGGCTCAAGAGAAGTTTCTTACGTTTTTACAAAATAACGACACAACAATTAGCGGATTGGCTGCCACCTGCCTAGGCCATATTGCTAGAATACATCACAAGATAGATAAGGACAAGGTACTCCCTGCACTTCAAAATTATATTCATAAAAAAGAGATTTCGGGTCCAGTACAAGATGCTTTAGATGACATTGAAATTTTCGTCAAATGAGTAGGTCATCAGCCGTGACCGGTGCTGCTTTCCTGATGGCTACTTCTGCTATTGGTCCGGGATTTTTGACACAAACAAGCAAGTTCACAGAATCATTGCTCAGTAGTTTTGGATTTGCTATTCTTATTTCCATCTTAATCGATGTAGGGGTGCAGTTAAATATCTGGCGCATTGTGGCAGCCAGTGAAACAAGGGCACAGGATCTTGCCAATAAGATGTTGCCGGGTCTTGGGTATTTTTTAGCGATCATCATTGCCTTCGGTGGCCTGGTATTCAATATTGGTAACATAGCTGGCTGCGCATTAGGATTAGAGGTACTAACCGGATTGAATATAAAAGCCGGAGCCATTATAAGTGCAATTATTGCGCTTGGTATTTTCTGGTACAAAGAAGCAGGTGCATTAGTTGATAAGCTCGTAAAAATATTGGGATTGCTGATGATCCTGTTAACGCTATATGTTGCGATCTCTTCGCATCCACCGGTAGCAGAAGCATTGTACAGAACTATCTGGCCAGAGAAGATTGATCTGATGAAGATCATAAC
The DNA here is from genome assembly GCA_039932855.1 of Chitinophagaceae bacterium. Taxonomy (GTDB): domain Bacteria; phylum Bacteroidota; class Bacteroidia; order Chitinophagales; family Chitinophagaceae; genus JAJKIP01. The sequence continues at coordinate 6,154 of JBDTPD010000003.1, forward strand.
ACTGGTAGGGGGTACAGTTGGCGGATATATTTCTTTTGCAGGTGCACATCGCTTGCTCGATGCTGGTATCAAGGGTCCCGGTAATATTGGGTTGGTGAATAAAAGTTCTGTCAGGGCAATACTTATTACAGCACTGATGCGCTATATATTATTTCTTGCAGCGCTGGGTGTAGTCTGGCAGGGAGTAAAACTTTCTGCTGGTGATCCGGCAGGATCAGTATTCAGATCAGCAGCAGGATATGCGGGCTATAAATTTTTTGGAATAGTATTATGGAGCGCGGCTATTACTTCTGTGATAGGAGCTTCTTATACATCTGTTTCTTTCTGGAAAACATTAGTACCAGCTGTGAAGAGAAATGAAAAGATAGTCATCAGCATTTTTATTATTATCTCCACTGCTATTTTTATAATGCTGGGAGATCCTGTTAAGTTACTGATCACTGCAGGGGCCGTAAACGGCTTATTATTACCAATTGCATTGGCGGTCATTCTCATTGCTGCCAACAAGTCTTCGCTGATGCATCGATATCGTCATCCTGTTATTCTGCAAATTATTGGATGGATAGTAGTGGCAGTGATGGCCTGGATGGGATTTAAAGTAATTGGTGATAGCTGGTACAAACTTTTTTAAAAATAAAAAAGCTCAATCATAGGGTATGTTGAGCTTTTTATTTCATCCATCCTTTTTAACGTGTCCAATCAGTCGTTTATTAATTTTGATGTTTTCAAATATCCTGTAGATGGATAGTAAATAAAAAGACAGGTTCCGCCTTTTATCGTATTGATCAGCTCATTCCGCTGATTGTCAGGAACAGCCGGGCAACCATAACTGCGACCCATGTAATTATTATTCTTCAACCATGATTCTTCAATGTAGTCAGCTCCATGTACCACGATATTTCTTTTCAATGCTTTATCATTAAAGCCACGCTCCAGCCCTTCTATTCTTAAAGAAAGTCCGTGCTCACCTGAGTATGTATTTTGTGTAACATAAAAACCAAGACTGCTTTGCCTGGAAGATGGTTTATTAGAAAAATGTGTGGCAAACTCGGCACCGGAATTACAGCCATGGGCCACATATGTATTCATCACCAGTTCATTGTTATTCATATCTACTACATACAGGCGCTTATTATTTGATGATTGGCTGAAATCGCAAATAGTGAGGTAACCAGGTTCTTTGATGATCTTTTTGCGAAGCAGGTTCATATATCCTTTATAAGCATATTGAAATGCTTTTTCAGAAAGACCTTTTTCTTCCAGTCCTATTGTATTATATAATGCAGATACCTCAGAAAGGTCAGTAGTATGATTAAGGATATGTTCATGAAGAGTTGCTAAAACCAGGTTGTGATTTTCTGTTGGACGAACCCATGAGATACTCATCAAGGAAAACGTCAATAGGCAAATATGTATGAGGAGTAGTCTTTTCAAGCGATTTGGATTTTAAAGTATGCTATAATAAACGCACTATCAGTAAAAATAGTGCCTGGATTTTTGCAATTCAAGCATAATTTTTTGTTTTCTTTAAGATTTCGAATAATTACGTTTCATATCTATTGTTCATATGGAAAAAACACGATGAAAATAACGGCACTAAGGATTATAAAAAAAGAGAATATTCTTTTTGTTAGAATATTCCCTTAGTATGAATCTCATCATTTCTTGTGTTAGATCAATAAGATTTTTTCTCAAGACGCGGATACAATAAACAATAGGCAATAGACAATTGGCAACTGTTCTTGCTAATTGCCAATTGTCTATTGCCTATTGTTTGTGTATTACGGGAGGATTATACTTTAATCTTCTTCCAATTACCTTTTTTAAATAAGATAAAAGTTGCGATGGCAATAGCCGTTTCTGCTACTGGCAATGCAATGAAAGCGCCTGTTGGTCCATTCTTAAATGTAATTGCTAATAAATATGCAAAAGGGATTTGAAACAACCAGAAGCCAATAAGGTTTATCCATGTTGGTGTTTTTGTATCACCGGCTCCATTCAATGCCTGCATCATTACCATTCCGATACCATAAAAAATAAAACCACTACCCAGTATCATCAATGCCTGGCTTCCGATAGCCTGTACTTTCGGATCATTGGTAAAGATGCTGATAATAGGATCAGCAAAGAATATGAAGAGCAATGATACTACTCCCATAAAAATCGCATTGTATTTTGCTGCAAGCAATACACTTTTTTCTGCACGATCAGGCTGAGCCGCGCCAAGATTTTGTCCTACCAATGTTGCAGCTGCATTACTCAGGCCCCAGGCCGGTAATATAAAGAATACAATATTCCGGATAGCGATCTGGTAACCTGCTGATGCTTCTGTGCTACCTGTTCTGGCAACGATCATCGTTAATACGATCCAGCTACCTGATTGTATCAGGAACTGAAGTGATGCTGGTGTGGCCACCTTCACCAATGTTTTGATCACCGGTACATCCCAGGTAAAATGGATCGGTTTTATTTTAATGATACCTTTTCCTTTAAATAAATAGTAACATTGATAACACACACCGATACCGCGACCAATAGTAGTAGCAATAGCGGCGCCTTTCAATCCTAATTCGGGAAAGGGTCCCCAACCATTAATAAGTGATGGGCATAATACAATATTAAGAGCACTGGCGATCCATAAACTACGCATAGCCATGGCAGCATTACCTGCACCACGGAATATGCCATTTATAAGAAACAACATAATGATCACTACACTACCGCCGAGCATAATGCGGGTGAAAGCGACTCCTTCTTTTATTACATCAGGTTTAGCGCCCATGATCTTTAATATATCACCGGCGAAAATGACACCGGCAACACTGACAATGACTGTGATAATAAGCGCTATCAATATTGATTGCATAGCCGCTTTTGCGGCACCTTCAGGATTTTTTTCACCAATCCTCCTGGCGACGACTGCTGTAGCGGCAGTACTAAGACCCATCGCTAATGAATAGATAATAGTAATGCTTGATTCTGTTAAGCCAACGGTTGCAATAGCATTTTTACTATTGGGTAAATGACCAACGAAATAGGTGTCTACTAATGCAAATACGCTTTCGAGACTAAGCTCGAGAATCATAGGAATAGCCAGCAATATGATAGCGGTGCGGATAGTGCCTTGTGTATAGTCATGTTCATCTCCCCGCAATGATTGCTTGACCAGGGAGAATAAACGGGATAGTTTACTTGTTGTAATAATTTCTTGCGACATGATTGAAAACTGTTGAAAAAATAAAATAGATGAATGAAAATGTTTACAGCACAGGGATAATGCTGCTTAATTGAGTTCCGTAAAATTTCAGGTTCTGATTTATAACGCGGCGAACCTTAACACATTTCCATATTCGTATGTTGAAGGACACAAAAGTAGGGCTTAGCCGGAATACGGGAAAAAGAAAATTGAGCAAAGGGTATCCAGGCTTGATGAAACAGGTAGAAATGCCGATGAAAGCGATTGCAGCATACTCAGCAACAAATTCTTAAAATTTATGACCCCATAAGAGTATGTCGCAATTTAACCGGGTATGAATGTGACAAGTACCTCGTATTGTTACCCGATTTTGTATCGAAAATTACTTTTTTAAGTGAATAAGTATAGGTATTCTCTTAATAAATTATATTTTTTTTCTTTCTTGTGTAGTGAATATTCGGTCGAGGTGCGTAAAAATCCTGATCAACTATAAAACCCGGGATTAGATTAAAGAAGCAGTGAAATTTACCGGTAGTCAATCCTAAATCCAACCCAATGAAAAAGTTCATCTCAGGACTTATTGTATGTTCTTTCTTGACTCTTACCAGCATCGCACAGGTATCCAATACCTGGTCAGTTAAGTTTTCCGATGCCATTACTACCCGTTACACACCTACTATCAACGCCATGACCAGTAAAGGCTGGGAATATTCCAACACTATCATTCTGCATGGTATGGAAAAGGTGTATAATAATGTATCTACAGCCGCGTATCTGAATTATATCAAGGCATATGTCGATACCTATGTGAATGGAAGCGGTGTTATTACTGCGTCCCTGGTGAGTCTCGATCGCATACATCCTGGTATCAGTTGTTTGTTCCTGTATGAACAAACAGGATTATTAAAATATAAGACAGCTGCTACTACTTTGCGCAACGTACTGGTAGGACCCTCGGCTACTTATTCAAAAACATCCAATGGTATCTTCTGGCATAAACTTGCAGGATATGATAATGTAGTCATGCTGGATGGTATTTATATGGCGCATCCATTCCTGGCAAAATATGGCAGGTTGTTCAATGATGCAGCAGCTATGGATACTGCTATCAATCAAACATTATTTGTTTACTCACAATTATATGATCCAATAAAACATTTGATCAAACATGCCTGGAACTCCGATCATACCGACACATGGGCTGATCCGGTTACCGGTAATTCAAGTGAAGTATGGTCGCGCGCTATGGGTTGGTATATGATGGCGCTGGTTGACATTCTTAAATATGTACCACCATCACATCCTAAACGTGCCAGCCTGATTGCAGCTTTAGCTAACCTCGCTATCGGAGTAAAAACTTACCAGGATGCAACGACAAAATTATGGTTCCAGGTTGTCGACAGAGGTACGGGCCTGACTAATAATTATATTGAGACTTCCGGAAGCGCCATGTTTGTTTACTCACTTAAAGTGGCGTCTGATAGTGGCTGGATCTCTTCGTCTACTTATATGCCGGTGGCGCAATCTGCCTGGACCGCTTTAAAGAATACAGAGATAGATACATATACTGACGGGAAACCGAGGATCAACAATTTTGCACCGGCTATGAGTGTGCAAACGTCTGCAGCCAATTACGTGCAGGCAACGCTGCAGCCGGTTGATTGTCCTGTTGTGAGCGGTACACAACATCCGCATGGCTATGCCGCTATTTTGATGGCCGCATCAGTAATGGAATTTCCATTAATTACTCTCCCGGTGCATTTTATAAGTTTTACTGCCAGGCCTCTCGATGATAAGATCCGCCTGACATGGGAAAACGGAGATGAAACGGATGTAGACCATTATGAAGTGGAGAGATCATTAAATGGAAATGATTTTACCGTAATTGGAAATACCCGCGCTACAGGTCTGGCAAAATATACATTTGACGATAACAGCAACCCTGTAAACAGAACAGTTTACTATCGTATAAAAGCAATATCGATCGATGGATCGGCGCATTACAGTGGCATATTGCCGGTAAGACAAAAAGGTAGTGGCGCTTCATTACAGGTATCGCCTAATCCTGTGCTGGATGGCAATATCAACATCGTGTTGAATAGTATTGATCCTGGAAAGTATAAATTAAAGATCGTCAATAGTGCTGGTATTATCGTATCAACCATGGCGGTAACAATCAATGACGACGGCAATTCCGTGATCAGTGTATTACTTCCTGCAAGTGCCGGTAAAGGACTTTATTATGTACAATTGGAAGGAAACGATGTGAAGATGAACAAAAGCATTCTTGTAAAATAATAACAGCATTTGTGAACATGAATTATCAAATATGAAAACCTTATCTAACTTTCTTCTTGGCTTATTTACCTTATCAGCAGGCTCCATGTTGCATGCACAGATTTGTACTACGCCTAAAGACACAGTGTACGGGTTGACATCTGCGGCAGGTATTTCCGGGCAGATCGTGGCTATCAATATCAATAATGGCGGTACCAGGCTGATTGGTAGTCCGGCTACCTCGTCCGTCAGTGCAAATGGCCTCGGATATAGCCAGGTGAATGGAAGATTTTATTTTTTTAATCAAACAGGCGCAGGAACTACCGAATTCGTTTCTTATAATCCTCTCACTAATACAAAAATTATTTACGGAGGGGGTCCTCCGTCTTTACCGACCGGACAAAAAGTAAGATCCGGAACAGTGAATAAAACAGGCACGGGTTATTATACAATTTATCCCGGCGCTACTACTGCACAGGGATATCCTATTAACGGGCCGGCTTTCTATTATTTTAATATCGGGAGTAGCAGCTGGACATTGATCACACAGACCTTTAAAGATGTGTCAGGCAATGTAGTAGCACCTATTCAAAGTCTCAACTCAGGTGATATGGCATTTGATGGTAATAATAATTTGTGGATGCTTTCTTCGAATACGTCGCAATTTGCTTTATATAGAATTAAAGCACCACTTCCTACGAGTAGCGTCGCCAGTGTAATTGTTGATACGATCATACCAGTTACCTCAAACCCGGTTTCGGGAGTTAGTTTTACCGGTATTGCGTTTAACTCATTAGGTAAATTATACCTGACAACGGGATCAGGTGCTGGTCCGGGCACCAATACATTGTATGTGTTGACTACTCCGGGCTCTCCTTTGACAACTATAACTACGATACCAAACAGTTATGGTGATGACCTGACTTCCTGCTCATTTCCCGCTGCTGTGCTTGCTGTTCAGGGTTGGAGTGACTTTATTGCCCGGTTACAGGACGAACATATCAAACTGGCGTGGACAGTGGATGAAGACGATGATGTATCAGGCTACCATATTGAGTTCAGTACAAATGGATCCTATTGGCAAACGATTGGATACGTGGCACGAAATGGCTCAGCTGGTTTGAAAACATACGGGTTTATGCATGATGATTACAATCATACAGGAGGCAATTATTACCGGGTAGTGCAGGAATATGCCAATGACCGGAAAAGCTATTCGAACGTCCGCTATATCGCCGGTGAAAAAAATAATCTATTCCACATAGGTCCCAACCCTGCAAAAGATGTGATCTTCCTTTATAATAATGATAATACGCGGAAACAACTCGCGCAGATCTTTGATAAAAGTGGCCGGTTGGTTTATTCAGCCGTAGTGGATCCAACTCTTCAATCGATCAATATCTCTCATTTATCAAAGGGAAGTTATATTATCAAACTACTGTCAGCCGGTGGTGATAATAAGCAGGATGGATACCACTTTATCAAGTGGTGATTGCCCAATAATTTTTTTTTAATGCCAGTGATGTACTAAAGAAGTATGTCACTGGCATTCGATTTTACAGAAAAACCTTATTTTCAAATTTATTTATCATACGCTGATGCGCATGTACCTGCATTAGTAGTTAGAACCAGTATTAAAAAAAGATTAAAAACAATAACACGATGAAACATTATCCATTCCTTTTCCTGATGTTTTGGCTGCTCTCCTGTACAACTCAAAAAAATACTGGGTATAAACCGGATAAGGAATTGATGACCACGATCGATAAAAACTTTAAGGATGCAGATGATCAATATAAGATATTGATGAAAAATCTGCCTCCTGATAAGTTTCCTAAAAATTATTCTGCTACATCAGGTACATATGAATTCAGCGGGTCCGGCTGGTGGTGCAGTGGTTTCTATCCCGGCACCTTATTGTTTTTATACGAACAAACAAAGGATACTGTATTATATAATGAAGCCATGCGCATGCTTGGTTTGCTGGAAAAAGAAAAAAATAATACCGGCACACATGATCTTGGCTTTATGATGTATTGCAGTTTTGGAAATGCTAATCGCATCGCCCCTAAACCTGCTTACAAAGATATTTTGTTGGCGAGTGCCCGTTCATTATCAACAAGGTTCAATCCGAAAGTAGGTTGCATTAAATCGTGGGATTCAAAACCGGGAGATTTCCTGGTGATCATTGATAACATGATGAACCTGGAATTATTATTCTGGGCAACCAGGGTCAGTGGTGATTCTTCATTTTATAAAATCGCGGTTACACATGCTAATACAACAATGAAGAATCATTTCCGCGATGATTACAGTTCTTACCATGTTATCAACTACAATGCAGAAACAGGAGAGGTTCAGGAGAAAAAAACGGCGCAGGGTGCGGCCAATGAATCCGCATGGGCAAGAGGCCAGGCATGGGGACTTTATGGATATACTGTGATGTACCGCGAAACAAAGGATACAAAATACCTGGAACAGGCAAAACATATCGCTCATTTCATATTGACAAACCCTAACCTGCCGGCTGATAAAGTTCCATATTGGGATTACAACGCGCCCGGCATTCCTAATGCATTGCGTGATGCTTCTGCTGCATCGATTGCGGCTTCTGCCTTGTTAGAGTTAAGCGGTTATGTTGGAAAAAAAGAATCAAATGAATATAAAAACGCGGCTACAGTAATGTTGAAATCTTTGACCAGCCCTGCTTATAAAGCAACTGCCGGCACCAATGGCGGTTTTATCCTCGAGCATGGAGTAGGACATTTTCCTAACAAAACAGAAGTAGATGTACCGCTTACTTATGGGGACTATTATTTTATTGAAGCGCTTGAGAGATATAAGAAGCTAAAGATGTAGTGTGTGTAGTTGTAAAGCTGAATAAATTATGAGTTATGAATTAAGAGTTATGAATGCACGTACATTCATAATTCTTAATTCATAACTCTTAATTTATTAAACCCTTCAACTCTTTCAACAAAATACCTGGCAAATTCCTTCTCCAGGCTTTTCGCCCTTTCAATAAGCGTTTTGTCAGCAATATATTCTTCTACATTTCTTACTTCGCTCACCAATTCTTTTTTATAGACCTCGTTAAAAGGAATATGATCGAGTAAAAATCCCCATTGATTAGTCAGATGATCAAACGTATCGGTATCATCTTTTATAAGAGAAGTAAACCGGACAAAAAAGCAACGGCCACGCGGTAGTTTGCGAATGGCTTGTACTATCTGCTCATAGTAATGGATCCAGATACGTAAAAAATTTTCCGCATTCAACACATACATTTCTTCAACTGTTTTCTTTTTAAACAGCACCCATTTTAACCGGGACAAACCTTTTTTAGTGTTGAATTTTTTTATGTGTACTTTATATTCGCGCGCCAGCATTGAATTAACTGTGGCATGGAAATCACGAATGATAAATAAATAATAGGCAGAAGGGATCAACTCATGATAGGGTTCAAGAAATAAACAGGTCCGCGGATCTTTCCATCCCCATTGCCCGTGCTGCTGATCTTTCACTGTGATCAACGCTTTCAATTCTTTTTTCTCCTGGTGACTTATTGCAGGAATATTATTATAAATAAATCCGGTATCGGGGCAATAACGTTTTTTTAAAAAACGACGATGAATATCCAGGAAATCTGTATCCTCAAAATGGCCGTCAAGATTGCCTACATCAGCCGGAAAAAGACTTTTACCAATTGAAAGGCCACAACGCTGCAGCCATTGAGTAACTAAAGAGGTACCCGACCGGTGCATACCGGCAATGATCAATACTTTCGAGTTCATAACAAAGGGGTTGGTTACGCTATATTTTTTTAATCATCCGCAGATCATAAGATGGCGCTGACATCCATTTTATCTTCACTGTGTTTTGTTCTTGTATAAATCTGGCTATTGTACCTGCGCAATCATCAATAGTATGCACATCGGTATTGACATACAGATCAGGATCAGCAGGAACATCAAAGTGATCATTGACGCCTGTTAGATTCTGAATTTTTTCCGGGTGACCGGAAGGAAGAAAAGCTTTGCGGTAAAGACCTTTTGTATCTCTTATTTTAAGAGTAGCGATTGAGCAATCAACATGAATGAGTTTTGTATGTGGATAAGTAGCAGTTACTTCTTTACGCATTTCTTCATAGGGATTGATTGCACAAATAATCGCAATGATACCATGCTTGGATAACTGGCCGGCAACAAAAGCCATGCGGCGCATATTTTCCAACCGATCATTCCTGGAAAAACTTAGTCCATAGCAAAGCGTCTTTCTATACTCATCCCCATCGATTACTTCAACAGCATACGATTTTCTTATGAGCATAGTCTCAACGGTGCGCGCGAGGGTACTCTTACCGGCACCGGATAGTCCACATAGTTGGATAATCATAAACCTGTTTTCAAGCGTTAGCAATATCGACAGAAAAGTAGTAGTGGGTTTTTCTGCCTGGTCCGGTTTATAAAAAAGTTAGACGCCAAAAAATGAAAAAGATTTAATCCATATGAATTTTTTTTTGATTTTCCCGATGGATAGACATTTTGAACCGACGAATAAGAAAACGGGTCAATTTTATACGCTCCGATGTGCGAACCTGCCAGCTTCTTGTGATCTGTTGAGATCAGGTAGGCGGACATATTTTAAAGCGCATAGGTGAAATCATATGATCCTTGTAATATCCATCCACCCTGGTCTATTACTATTGTCCCGGCAAAAGTTTTCCCATTTATGCCATTTATTTACTTGTAAGTGTTTAAGAAAATGAGCGTTAGAGGCTAATTGTCCCTTAACAAAGGCATTTCGTTGGTGGCGTCAAAATTGTACTATATGGTTATTGCTCATTAAACCGAGGACTATGGAATTTGACATGAAAAGGAGGCCGGTGATCTTGCTGGCAGACGACGACGAGGACCTCCTTTTATTGATGAAAATGAAAATGAAGTCGGAAGGATTTGCGGTACAGACTTCTCCAAACGGAGAAAAAATATACGATATGGTTGAAAACAATCCTCCTGACATCATCCTATTGGACATAACAATGAGAGGAGTAGATGGAGCCGAGATATGTAAACACCTAAAGACAGATAAAGCAACAAGAGATATTCCTGTCGTACTTTTTTCCGCTAATTATAATATTCAACGCATAGCAAAAGAATGCGGAGCCGACGATTGTATCGATAAGCCCTTCGATAATATAAAAATGAAAGACAAATTACTGGATGTATTAAATCGCAGTCACCACGCCTGATTAGCCATCATTTATTTCCTGGAAATAAAATATAATTACCTCCTTCTCTTGTAGTTCCCTCAATTTCTATTCAGAAAAAAAACATTCTACACAGTCTTTTTCTCCTTTTTATAGTAAGCCGATTCTCTACCTTATTAGAATAATGTAGTACAAAAGTTCACGTTTTGTGAACTTCCGGTAAAAAGCATTATCTTTGTTATGAGAGTTCATTTGATCAAGCAGAAGACAATTGATAATTATGTTCTTTATAATGCGAATGGCCAGATTTATTTTGATGAATGGCTGTCCAAATTAAAAGCTGCTGATTGGGAATCGCCTGCTGATATCAAGAGCACTTATCACAGGACAGATTTATTAGGTAATGGTAGCCGCAGAGTTATATTTAATATAGGTGGTAATAATTACCGGTTGATCTGTAAATACGCTTTTGGAGAAATGAGGTCCATTTATTCGTTTGCTGGATTGGTACACATGCTGAGTATAAGCGGTTGTGTATGAATAAGGACCAGTATTCAATTAATTTATATTAAATACTTAAAAATGGAAACGCTAAAATATAAAGTGATTGCCTCTGAAAAACAGTACAACAACTATTGTAAAATTCTCGAAGAGCTTGTTTTTTCAGAAACAAAAACAAAACAAATCAAAGAAGAAATTGCTTTGCTCACGTTGCTTATTGAGAAATATGACGAAGCTAATTCTGTTTTAAATGTTCTTGATCCTGTAGAGTTACTGAAATCTTTAATGAAGGATCATCAATTAAAAGCTGCTGATCTTTCTAAAAAATTAAAAGTAAGTCCAGGTCTCATCTCAGATATTCTTAATTATAAAAAAGGATTCTCTAAAGATATTATACGGCGCCTTGCTCTACTTTTCAAGTTGTCGCAAGAAGCATTTAACAGACCTTACTCATTAGCAAAAAAGAAACAGGTTGCCTGATCTTACCTGTCTATCCATTTTTAAAGTCAGGCGTGTTATAATCTAATAACATCAGGAAAATATCCGTGAAATCCTTTTTAATCAGCTAAATCAGCGTTATGCGTTGACCTCATAGTGATTACTTACTACACCACATTTAAATTCTTTTGAGTCGAGCAATTTCAATGAAGTTCCTTCCTTTACATCTTTGAATACGGGGATGCCATTTCCTAATACAATTGGATTTATGTTAATGTACATTTCATCGATCAGGCCAAGCTTTAATAAGCTATGAGTTAGTTTGGCGCTGCCGATGAGTAATAAATCGCCTTTTACTTCTTTCTTGAGTTTCGTGAACTCTTCCAGCAGGTTATTTTTGATCAGTTTGCTATTGTTCCAGGGAGTAGCATCAAGCGTGGTGGAGACAACTACTTTTAATGTTTCCTGTAACCATTCTGCATAGTCTCTCTGAGATTTGGCTTCTCATTCATCTGTAAGAACTGTCGGCCAGTAAGATTCCATCATTTGATAGGTATTACGGCCATATACTGTGCCGTAGGCTCTTTTAAGAAAGCTATGTACATATGTTTCCAGTTCCGTATCGAAAATGATCCAGTTCATTTCGCCATTTGGTCCTGCCATGTATCCATCGAGGCTGGCATGCATTAATAAAACGATCTTATTCATGGTTGTTTCTTTTATTGTTGAATAATAGTTGAATATGGTTTAAGGGGTAATAGAATCGCATGTATTTATTCACCTCTTAAACTATGTTCAACAATGTTTAACCCTTAATCTTTAACAATACAAAGCTATGGTCGCAAAGCTCCACAGTAAACTGGTAAAAACGACTTTTTATGGGGTTAATTACGACGTCGGCTTTTTATTAACTTTGAGAATATGAAACATGTATCCATCCTTGTGCCTGAAGGCGACGCAAGCGTTACCAATATAGAAGGCACCTACCAGATATTATCACGGGTAAATGATTTTCTTGAAGAAGCGGGAAGGGACCCGATCTTCAAAGTGGAGCTAGTGGGTATGAACCGGGAGACAAAGATGAAGCGTGGGTTATTCTCTGTTCACCCGGATGTATTGGTTAAAGATCTGGCGCATAGTGATCTTATATTTATTCCGGCCGTTCATGGGGATATGAATGAGATCTTACGGGTTAATAAACCATTGCTGGATTGGGTTGTGAAGCAATATGAGAATAAAGCGGCTGTTGCCTGCTTATGCATTGGTGCTTTTTTATTAGCAGGTACAGGTTTGTTGAATGGTCGTCAATGTGCCACACATTGGGAATTTGCTGAGCGGTTTCGCAATATGTTTCCGGAAGTAGAGTTGGTAGAAGATAAGATCATAACGGATGATAATAATCTTTATAGCAGTGGTGGCGCTTATTCATGGCTGAACCTGATCTTATATATTGTAGAAAAATATGCAGGAAGAGAAATAGCATTACGATGTGCAAAAGGTTTCCAGGTAGATATTGACCGTGACAGTCAATCGCCATTTATTATTTTCAAGGGACAAAAAAATCACCAGGACGAGGCTGTAAAACAGGTACAGGATTATATTGAAAAAAATGTGCAGCAAAGAATTACAGTAGGTGAGCTCGCCTCTATCGTAGCATTGGGTCGCCGTAACCTGGAGCGAAGATTTAAGAAAGCTACATCCAATACTGTAGTAGAATATATGCAACGTGTAAAAATAGAAGCGGTAAAAAAGAGCCTCGAATCTTCAAGGCTTGGCGTAAATGAGGCGATGGATAAAGTAGGTTATTCTGATCCGAAGACTTTTCGTGTGGTGTTTAAAAAAGTGACAGGGTTGTCGCCTTTGCAGTATAGAAGTAAGTATAATAGAGAGTTTGTGGCGTGATTAAGATTGATTGTCTGAACTGGGATTTGTGAGATGAATGTGATGTGTGGGATAAGGATGTTTGAACGGGGATTTGGGAGGATTTATAGGATTAAATGATTTGATGCTCATATATTATCGGTATGTTTTTCCTTTAAATCCAAATAATCCTTCCAAATCCCGGTTCAGACATCCAATGTAACATATCATCTCTACATATAACAATAAGAAAGCCCTGCCTGAGCAGGGTTTCTCTATATTAAACCTTAACCAATTTAATAATGACTAATCATTATTAATTATGAATGTGAACATCAATGCCCGGAGGCGGTTGGCGATGGTGACGATAATAATAATGTTCCCGGTGATAATGGTGTTCATTATAATAACGGTGCTCGACGCAACCGGTAAATGCAAATACGGTCATCAGAGCAATGATAAGCGTATTTATCTTTCTTGTTTTCATGATATACTGTTTATACCAGTATATTTTAAAAAACCATGCCAAGGGCGACTAGCCCTATAAAGGGCCGCATATGGAAAAATATTCTACAGATGTAAAGTAAACGTTAATGAATGAGAGATATAAATGACGGATAGGAGAATAAATTCATCATTTAATCATCGAACAACATATATGTTAATGAAATCAATTGGGAATTACTCCAGGCCCATTCTCATTTCTATCATCAGTTCCGAAAAACCTGCCCTTTCATAGGCTTTGACCGCGGCTATATTTTCAATGTATACATCAAGGCGTAGTTCTGTCATTCCCTTAGAGAGAGCCCATTTTTTTAATGAGTCAATGATCATTTTATTAATGCCTTTTCCGCGATGCTTTCCATCTACGTACATAAATCCAAGATAAGCATGTTGTGAATGTTGTAGAAATGGTTTTGCATTTTCAATTCGTGCATATCCCGATCCGATCAATTGATCACCGAGCTGAGCCACTACTAATTCAATATGAGGCGCTGTGATCAACTCTTGCATGTTATAATAGTTAGTCGGACCACTTTTGATTGTTTGGTCAAAGGGGCGTTCGGCGTTGATGACTGCCTGCTCGAAGAGAAGCAGGGTATCTATATCATTTGGTGAAGCTTTTCGGATGGTTATTTCTTCCATAGCAATTGATGCAGAGAAGTTGAATGGTTATTAATTTTCGGCGTTTTTAACAGCAGGTTTTTTGTCCTCGGATCTTTTTGGGTATTTCAATTCAAACCGGGAGAGATTGGGAACATATTTTCTTTTCCTTTTCAATTCATACCGATACATAGCCTGCCCGATCTTATCCATAAATGGCCAGCCGATTGTTTCATAATCATATTTGTTATCGTTTAGTACTCCGTCACTGTTGACATATACCGTTACTGCGAGCATAAACTCCACCTTATTTTTAAAATCAGCTATATAAGATACATCAGTAAGACAACCATAGGCCCAACCCACTTTATTGAACACCCGTACATAGGGCGGCATCTTGTGTGTATCGTCCCGGAAGAAGAATTTCACATAGCTATCATAGTAAACACTGGTATCGTATTTAGGGTAATTAGTTTCTGAAGGATATTGGGAAAGAAAGCGATACAGGAAGCTATAATCATCATTAGTTAAATGAAACCGTTGTTTGGCAGGCACCGAAGCAGGAAACATGACTGATTGAAGGATCTGCTGCATATTCTCCAATGGTAAATTATTGGCCGTAGTAAAATCAATCGGCTCATTGATCAGGCTATCGTTGGAATCAAAATGTCCTTTACCCATCTTATACTCACGACTGAAATCAAATGTGTCAGTATTATATGCCATAGGCTGAGAATAGATGACGATTCCATTCTTATTAATGAACCTGATTGGATTAGTATGCCTGTTCTCATCCAGGGTCATTCCTGTAAATCTGCGGGTGATGCGTACTTCCGGATAGCTCATTTCATGCAGGCGACGATTGATCGTTTGCTGCCCCGTAAATTCATACATGCGATTATACGCATCATTGTCACTGATTAAAAATGCTTTGCGGATATATTGTGCAATAGAGGGAAGATCGTTTTCTGCGGTGCTATCTATATAAGCCGTTGTTTGCTTTGACCAGGCACTGTCAAACAGTATCGAAGTATATTTATTGACACCCGGTTTTTTTAGCGTGTTTAATTTTTCAAGGGAAAGAAAAGCCAATGGCATTTTCACCATTGAAGCCGGATTGAAATAACGGTGAGGGTCTACGTTATAATAATAGTTTTTAAAAGAAGGAATATTGTTTTTATCGCGGTTTATCTGGGTGTAAATGATCTGGTAGCGAAAAGTCTCTGGTTGGTTTAATACTATTTGTAACAAACTATCTGTTTCAGGTGCTAATAAGTCTTTAAGAAACATATCTGTCTTCTCCTGCGGGAATAGGGTCAATGGAAGTAAACAAAGAAGGAGAAGAAATTGTTTTCGCATGGTATCTATTATATACAGCAAAAATACAGCGATAAGTAATATAATCTCGCAAAGACGCGGAGACACAAAGTTTAAAAGAATAGTAAGATCATCTTTGCGAGATTCACCTATTTACCATCGATTATGAACGGTGCATTGCCCTTGCCCATTACAATGACTTTAGCATTCGTACTTAATGCTAACTCTTTCATCGCTTTTATTTGCTCATATTGTAACTGCTGATCAGTAAGACCTGTATTAATGATACGTTGATAATCGGCGATACCCTGTGCCTCTACGCGCTTACGTTCAGCTTCCTGTTTTTCTTTCTGTAAAACGAATTCCATCTTCTTAGCGTCCTGTTCTGCATTGATCTTTGACTCAATAGATGCTTTTACTGAATTAGGCAAGGTGATATTTCTTACCAGCAATTGCTCCAGCATTAATCCACGTGTTTTAAAATCTGCTTCAATACTTTTATAAATGCGTTGCTGAAATTCATCACGCTTATTGCCAAACAGATCAACAGCCTGGTAATAGACAGCATTGTCCCTTATCTTGGTACGTGTAATAGGACGAACGATTTTATCTCTATAATCACTTCCTGTTTCTTTTAATAGTTTAGGTGCATCGCCTGCCACTACGCGATACAAAACTGTAAGATCGATTGTTACTTCCAATCCATCACTTGTCAATACTCTTATAGCATCATCACCATTCTTATTTCCCTCATCATTGACACCGCTCATCGTATAGTTCTGTGTCTTCACATCTATCTTTTCTACATCGAGTAATGGATTAATAAAATGAAGACCGCTGCCGAGCACATCATTCTGAATACTACCATATAATTTTTTTACTCCTACTTCACCTGCATCAATTTGTTTAATGCATGCGAGCGGAATACCAGCGAGAATAAGTATGATAGCAAGTAACCTACCGGTGTGTCTAAATTTTGCTAATGATGGATTGCTTTTTACAATGATACCGGTAACGATAAATAGAATAATGCCGAGAACAATGAGGAACATGGTGGTTGAGTTTAGAGATGTAAGTTCATTAAAAATATCAGTACCAGCGTTGCTAAATAAATTGATCGGTAAAGCAAAAAGATGTTAGCTATAAGGACCCATCTTATAAGGTTTTTTATTCATTTTCCATCGCATCTGATTGTCATTCAATGAGTACTGAGGTTTCAGTGTTTTGCCGCTCAACAAGTTATATGCTCGCCCAACCACCTATAATACCATTCATCATACATACTTTACCACTCTTCCAACCGCAAGTCCCGCTTGTCCCTATAGTTGTTAAAGGAAACTTAAAAGGCATCTATCTTTACTCTTCCAAACCAAAAAGGAGCTAGTCTCCAATGTAAGATGAGCAACATATTTCTGGATCACTTTTCTGGCCGGTTACGCAAAACGGTTAGATTTCCGGAAATCTCCAGCCTGTAAATTTTCTCCCAAACAGTAAAGATTCAACCGCACATTGATTTCCTGAACAAGGAAAACAATTAACCAATTTATTCAAGCAAACTATTAAAGTTATGCGCCGACTGATCGCGTTAGTGATTTGTGGCCTTGGGATAGCTATTGCCCTTTATCACTACAAAAAGAAAGAAAAAAGATCCCACACTGAAAGCAATGATGCACCTGTACAAAGCAAGTACAGCGGATTGTTTAATGAACACACCATTGTGTTTCTTCCAATTCCCGCTATGCTGATCCTGGCTGTTGTAAAATAACCAGCTTATGCATAGGAGCAACCATCATTGCTGATCAGCGTATGATCAACAGGAATGATGTAGCAATACATCGCATTTATTAAACCTAA
>JBDTPD010000004.1:0-23884 GCA_039932855.1 Chitinophagaceae bacterium
CTTAATGTTATCCGAAATCTTATTTGCCGACAGAAACTTTTTGGATTCACCATGACCGAGACAAAGGAATAATACGTCAATGCTTCCGTCGGTCAGCGCCTTCATGTCATCAGTAAATACAAGTTCTGTATCACCCAACAGATCCTGGTGAATAGAATAAACAGGCTTGCCGGCATTGCTGCGGCTATGAATAAAAGAAACCGATACATCCGGATGGTGAATCAATAGACGAATGAGTTCGCCACCCGTATAACCTGCTCCTCCAATAATACCGACCCTAATACCCCCAGCCCCTAAAGGGGAGCTTTGATACTTTCCGCTATTTGCTTTATTAGTCATTCTGTTTTTTCTTACCAACTTTTTGAGAGTTCCCTTGCTCCCCTTTAGGGGCTGGGGGTATCCCCTTGTTTGATCAAATGATATATCATCGTTTGGTTACCGAATATTCTGCTAAACCCTCTGACATCTTCTCCGGTAAAGCCGGCATTCATTTCACCATATTTTCCAAACTTACTGTTCATCAGGTCGTATTTGCTTTCGATACCGATGATCTGGAAACGATAAGGTTGTAATTGAATGAATACATCACCGGTTACATTGCGTTGTGTTGTTTCTAAAAACGCTTCAATATCGCGCATCACCGGATCGAGGATCTGTCCTTCATGCAGCCAGTTGCCATAGAACTGCGCCAGCTGATCTTTCCAGTTGAGTTGCCATTTGGTCAATACATGTTTCTCTAATGCATGGTGGCCTTTTAAAATAACCATTGGCGCAGCTGCTTCAAAACCTACACGTCCTTTGATACCAATGATGGTATCGCCCACATGAATATCGCGTCCAATGCCATAAGGACCGGCAATAGCTTGTAAATATTGTATAGCGTCGGAAGGATGGCTGAATGATTTATCATTTACTTTTTTCAACTCACCTTTTTCAAAATGAAGTTTTACTTCTTCACTACCGGTTTTGGTTACTTGTGTTGGCCATGCTTCTTCCGGTAATATTCCCTTTGAAGACAATGTTTCTTTTCCGCCAACACTTGTTCCCCAAAGACCCTTATTGATGGAATAAGCTGCTTTTTCAAAATTCATTTCCACCCCTTTTTCTTTCAGGTAGGTGATCTCTTGTTCACGGCTGAGTTTCAGGTCGCGTATTGGAGTGATGATCTCTATACCCGGAATCATGATATGAAAGATCATATCGAAACGTACCTGGTCATTACCTGCACCGGTGCTGCCATGTGCTACTGCATCTGCATTTAATTCGCGTGCGTGATCGGCAATATGAAGCGCCTGGCTCAATCTTTCAGCAGAGACGCTGAGTGGATAAGTATTATTCTTTAATACATTTCCATAAATAAGATACCTGATGATGCTATCGTAATAGCTTCTCACAGCGTTGACCGCCTTATGCGTTTTTACACCAAGATTATAAGCATGTGCTTCTATCTGTTTTAATTCTTCTGTAGTGAAGCCACCTGTATTAACAATAATACTATGCACTTCATATCCTTTCTCTTCGGTCAGGTATTTTACACAATAGGAAGTATCGAGTCCGCCGCTAAAACCGAGTACGACTTTGGCGCCAGGTTGTAAAGTTGTAGTTGATTCAGGATTCATCTTTAGTTAATTAGTAACCCCCATCCCCTAAAGGGGGGCCTTCATACCTGCTGTTATTTGATTATTGAAAAGCATTTTTCTTATCAAACATTTTTGAGTG
The DNA here is from genome assembly GCA_039932855.1 of Chitinophagaceae bacterium. Lineage (GTDB taxonomy): Bacteria > Bacteroidota > Bacteroidia > Chitinophagales > Chitinophagaceae > JAJKIP01. Next base: position 1,720 of record JBDTPD010000004.1, read on the forward strand.
TTCATACACCCCTTTAGGGGATGGGGGCATTACGCACTCATTTTATGGGTTAGAAATGGAATAAATGAAACAACGATCTCGTTTTGCCACCACCACCATCTTTTTCTTTTTTCAAAAATGGTTTCAGCAACTTCCAATGTTTGAAACGCAATAAGCGTTCAAAGCCTTTTTTATTTTCTGCAAAATATTGTTGCGTCTCTTCAGGTTTGTAATGATCTTTCGGATCGTACAACATCGCTGTACACATACAGTTCTTCCGGTCCTTGCCCATCAATATTTCATAATTCACACAGCTCTTACAGCCGGCCCAGAAATCTTCATCCTGTGTAAGTTCAGAGTAAGTAACAGGTTCGTAACCGAGATCAGAGTTGATCTTCATTACAGCAAGACCTGTAGTGAGGCCGAATAATTTTGCTTCGGGATATTTTTGACGCGAGAGGCCAAATATTTTTTGTTTGATAGATTTAGCTATACCGCTTTTGCGGAATTCGGGAGATACAATGAGACCACTATTGGCAACATATTCCCCATGGCTCCATGTTTCGATATAACAAAACCCTACCCAGGCGCCATCTGGTGTTAATGCGATCACAGCTTTGCCTTCGTCAATTTTCTCCTCGATATATTCTGGACTGCGCCTGGCAATACCAGTACCACGGGCAGCAGCAGAAGCAGCCATCTCATCGGTGATGATGGTTGAATATTTTTTATCATCCGGGGTCGCTACCCTAACGATAATTTGTTGATTGTCCACGTTGAAAAAAGTTATTGATTGTGCGGGTCACCAGTCCTGAAAATTTGCTTGTTCTAGGGATGCTTCACTGACAGGGACCAGGGTGATGGGTTCGTCCTGTCAGCATTCAGGTTGGCGTCGCGGGCGGGAAAAGGTAAACAAATCGTAACCAACTGCATACACTCCACTTGTGATGGGTGCATGGAAGGCGAACTGCTTGGTATGTGTTAAAAAATTGCTCACGTTTACAAACAAATTGTAAATTGACTACAAATGTAAAACAATAATTGGTTTGACATCACAAATTTTTTGTTATAAAAACCTGGTATGGAAGAACAAAAACCGGTCCTCAAATCACCAACTTCAGGGGTGAGAAAATTTTTCCGGATATTTCTCCTGTTGCTGATACTTGCCATAAGTATATTCATTTACTGGCACTACTTCTTTGTCTTCGGTGAAGGTGTTAAATCAGGTCACCTGAATTATGCGGTGAGAAAGGGAAATGTCTTCAAGACGTATGAAGGCAAACTTATTCAATCCGGTTTCAAAGGAACTCTTCAATCATACGAGTTTGAATTTTCTATTAAAAACAAACAAGTGTTTGAAGTATTAGAGAAGAATAGCGGGAAAATGTTTGATCTCCATTATAAAGAATATCATGGTGTATTGCCATGGAGAGGGAATACGGTGTTTGTTGTTGATAGTATTTTATCGATGCGGTCTGAATAGTCTTACAAAGCAATTTATTTTATGCTAATAAAAGAAATATAGCGGGTCTTTTATGCAGATCTGTCTTTTGATTTTTCCATTCTGCAATGGTCTTTGTTTTGATCCATTCATTTTCGCCGGTGAGATCGGCGGCGAGACAAAGATGGGTACCAGGTCTACAGATCTTCAATAATACTTCAACCAACTGATTATTGCGGTAAGGTGTTTCGATAAAAATTTGTGTGCAGTTCTTCTTCTGCGATTCATTCTCCAATTCTTTTATGCGCTGTGCACGTTCCTGGTTGTCGATGGGTAAATAACCAACAAACTGAAACTGCTGGCCATTCATACCGCTTGCCATCAATGCCAGCAGGATAGAACTTGGACCCACTAATGGTTTGACTGATACATTCAATTGCTGGGCAGCAGCTATCAATAGTTGTCCGGGATCAGCAATACCCGGACAACCAGCTTCGCTGATAATACCAATATTTTTTCCTTCCTCTATCTTTTGTTGAAATGCGCCCATCACCTCACTCTCTGCTTTATGAATAGTGAACCATTCATAATTGTCAATCACCATTTCTTTCCAGGCGGTTTTGAGAAAACGCCTGGCTGTCCGCTCATTTTCTACAAAAAATACCTGGCAATCTTTTACAGCATTAATAATATAATGGGGAAGTGCGTCACTACCTTTTTCATCCAGTACGGTAGGAATGAGGTATATAACAGGCATAGATTATTTTTTTACCTGGTTGACCGTTAGGGTAGCCGCAATGATGGCATAAGCCGGTGCAAAGATGATGACGAGGTGCATCATGTAGAATAAAATGCCATTACCAATAGCCAATCCTTTATGCCGTCCGATAAACAGCGTGCTTTGCGCAGGAGAATTATTGTTACGGGCCAATCCATAGTCAAGCATGGAAAAACCATAGTAATAACATTCTACAAAGAGAACGATCAGTGGCGTGATCCAACCAATGATAGGTATTAATGAAAGAATGATCAGCGCTACGAGGTAAACTGTTTGCCAGCCACAATTACGAAGCGCCATCCACACACCTCTTGCTGCTTCTTTGCGGATACCTTTCCAGTTGCGGATCGTTTCATTGCCTTCGATAATGGCTTCGGTCTTGCGACTGAGGTATGCAAAAAGCGGCGATCCGATGATGAGGCATATATATTTAAAGAAAGAAAAATAGAAAAGCAATAACGTCAGCCAGAAGATAATGCCGGCAAAGGTGAACAGAAAACCAAGTAAGCTGTTTTGAAATTTTTGTGTCCAGTCGCCGACATGCAGGATATAGGTAACGTATTCAATTACGGAAGTAGCCGACCTTCCGAAGAAGTACATAGCTGTAATAAACAGAGCAGTATAAATAAGACCGGGAATAAGCACCCATTTCCAGAGCTTATGTTGCGTGATAAAACGATGAGCTTGTCCCCAGGATTGGATAGTTATTACAATTTCTTTGAGCAAGGCCTAATTTTGATTGGTAAATATAAGGAAGTCGGGTGACAGTCTGCAGTTGGCAGTGGGCAGTAAGCAGTCTATCAGTCTGCAGTCGGCAGTCACGGTCTGTTAATTGTAGATTGACTATATAAAAGAAAAGCAATGAAGAAATTGAAGGCAGCGTTTTATCAGAGGGCGGATGTGTTGCAGATATCGGAAGAGCTGATAGGAAAGATATTGGTGACGACCTGGAACGGGATTGTTACATCGGGACGTATAGTGGAGTGTGAGGCCTATGCAGGTGTGATGGATAAAGCATCACATGCCTATGGTGACAGAAGAACGAAACGTACAGAAATAATGTATGGAAAAGGAGGAACAGCCTATGTTTACTTCTGTTACGGTATTCATCATATGTTTAATGTAGTAACAAATGCAAAGCATACACCGCATGCTATCCTGATCCGTGCATTGGAACCAATAAAAGGCATTGATGAAATGCTGAAACGCACAGCCAAAGAAAAATTAGATAACAGCCTTACCCGCGGTCCGGGTAATGTATGTAAAGCATTAGGCATTTACACTTTTCATACCGGCACTTCTCTATTGGGAAAAGAGATCTTTATTGCCGATGATGGATTTGTTTATCCGGAAAAAACAATTGCCACTTCTCCACGCATCGGTGTAGATTATGCAGGCAAAGATGCTCTGCGGCCGTATCGTTTTTATGTAAAGGGAAATGCGTTTGTGAGCGGAAAACCTAAGTAAGAGAATAGCTTTTAGTGATTAGCTGATAGCTATTAGTTCTTATAATAATTACATTCAATACTTATAGTAGTTGCTGATAAAGCCTAAAAGCTAATCGCTAACAGCTAATAGCTTTTCTAAAATTTAGGGCAGTTCAACTTCTTCATATTCGGATCTACATATTTCTTGATAAAAATAAGTGAGATCTCTACGCCTCCTCTTGAGTTGGAAGCGGCTTTGAGTGAAGAAGTATTGACATCGTATGACGCACCAAGCTGCCATTCGCCAAATTCTAATCCCATATAAGGAATCAGGGCATCCTGGAAGCGGTACCATGAACCGAGGTATACGTTGGTAGGGTTTTCTTCGTCATTATTTACATTCAATGAAAAGGCAGCACCGATCATGGTATTATGTGCCTTTGCCTGTATACTATGATTAGCTGCAATATGCAAAGCATTATAAGTACCAACAGGGATCTTGCCACCAGCCTGGAGCGTTACGCGTGGATTCAATACGAAATTACCACCACGGAAACTTTCTTTAGGACGATTGATATGATACATAGAAGCACCAACGTAATAGTTGTTATAACCATTGGTAGATCCATTGAAAATAAAACCTGCATTCAGATCAAAGTAGTTGATGTTGACCTCGCTATTGGTAAATATTTCACTGGTAACACCGGTGAATCCAAAAGGAGTTAACTGATCCTGGAATTTGAGGTTGCTGATGTCTAAGCGTTTGTTGACATATGTGCCCTGGAAACCGGCACCGATCTGGTTGTATCCATTTTCATCAAGACCTTTGTGATAGGCCATCGATAAGGCATAATAAGTATTTCTTAAAGCGCCATCACCTGCTTTATCACTGAAACCCATAATACCGATACCAAACTGGTCAGTTTCAGGGATACGATTTTTCATGATGCCCATGTCCAGTGAAGCGGTCATGGTAGTATAAGCGTTATTGATCGTGGGCCATTGATTACGGTAGTTCGATGCAAAACGATAGACTCCATCAAACTTACCGGTAAGGGCCGGGTTGAGGGTCATTGGTGATGCAAAAAATTGGGAGAAGTTAGGATCCTGAGCGTTAGACACACTTACCAGGCTCACACAGATAGTCAGGGTTAAAAGAAGTTTTTTCATCTCAGCATTTAGTTTTTGCACTGGTTAGTCCTGAAGGTAGATCCGGCTATCACTTGTCATAAACGTTGAGCTGATACCAGAAATTGCCTTTTTTCTCACGAAACACACCCAAATACCAGTTCATTGGGTATTCCGCCAATCTGCCCGGAAAGGGATATGAAATGGGAAAATACAAAAAAATAAAGACCCAAAGAAATCAGTAAAAGCTGCTTTTGGAAAAAGTTGTTAGCTGCTAGCTATTAGCTATTAGTAAGTTCTTTTGGGCGCTGAATTTATACAGAAAATAAGAGTGGTTTTAGATACTCAGGATCATGCTAATAGCTAACAGCTAATAGCTATTCTTCCTCCTACATCTGTACTTTCACCCCAAACGCCAGGTCGCCGGCATCGCCGAGGCCCGGAACAATATAACCCTTGGCTGTCAGCTCATCATCGATATCGCCACACCAGATCTTGACCGACGGCTCCTCTCTTTTTACATATTCAATACCAACCGTGCAGGCAATGGCTGTTACGATATGAATTTCTTTTGGATGACCCTCTGCTTTCAGAAAATGGATGGTTTTTACGAGGGAAGAACCCGTGGCGAGCATCGGATCAGAGATAATGACCACCCTGTTTTCCAGTTCGGGACAGGAGATATAATCAAGGCTGATCTCGAATGTGCCATCCTTATTGTGCTTGCGATAAGCCGAAATAAATGCGTTGTCTGCCTTATCAAAATAATTGAGCAAACCCTGATGGAGTGGCAATCCTGCGCGCAGGATAGTTGCCAGTACAGGTTGTTGCACCAGTATTTTGGCACTGGCTATACCCAATGGAGTTTCTATTTCTTTCTCTACGAAAGGAAGCAGTTTGCTGATCTCATAAGCGGTTACTTCACCGATCCTTTCGAGGTTGCGGCGAAAACGCATCCTGTCATGCTGGATCTCCACATCCCGCAATTCGCTTACCCAATTGCTGATAAGACTGTGTTGTTCGCTTAAATTGATCACCATCCTTTACTTATTTTTGATGCGGCAAAACTAACATAAAATAAAATGTCTGAACCAGGATTTGGGGGGATTAAGAGGATTTTGAAGAAATAACGAAATGTCAAAACAGATCCTTAGTTATTGCAGGTTACAATTTTCCTCAAAATCCTCTTAATCCCCCCAAATCCTGGTTCAGACATTGTATTTAAAAACAGAATTAATGATCTACAGAGCTATCGGATTAATGAGCGGCAGTTCCCTGGACGGGCTGGATATTGTATTTGCAGAATTTCATGAGAATGGTGGTAAATGGACCTATGAAATAACAGCTGCCGATTGTTACGAATATAAACCTGAATGGAGCAATCGGCTGAAAGAAGCCGGCACCTTATCAGCTCTTGATTATTTACTCCTGCATGCTGATTATGGACATTATCTTGGTGAACAGGTGAACCGGTTTATTGATGACAAAGGCATTCACTACCAGGTAGCGCTGATCGCTTCACATGGGCATACTGTATTTCATTTACCTGGAAAAAGAATGACGGCACAATTGGGAGACGGTGCCGCTATTGCAGCAGAAACAAAATTGCCGGTAGTATCTGACCTGCGTTCACTCGATGTAGCATTTGGTGGACAAGGTGCGCCGATCGTTCCTATTGGTGAGAAGTTATTATTAAATGAATATGATTTCTTTTTAAATCTCGGCGGTATCGCCAATATCTCCTGCAACCTTGCTTCCGCTACCAATCCTGAATATGTTGCCTTTGATGTATGTCCCGCCAACCGCGTATTGAATATGCTGGCGAATGATGCAGGGAAAGAATTTGATGATGAAGGAAGAATAGCTGCCTCTGGAAAATCAGATACCGATCTGTTGGAAAAACTCAATGTATTAGAATACTACCAGCTTAAATATCCAAAGTCATTAGCGAATGATTTCGGAACAGATGTCATTTATCCGATGCTGAAGAATACGGGTATGCCTACTAATCATTTATTAAGAACCTATACCGAACATATAGTAGTACAGGTAAAAAATGCGATAGCAGGATTAAAAAATAAACGCCAGGCAGCAGCGTTCAAACTTCTTTGTACGGGTGGCGGCGCTTTCAATACATTTTTGGTAAATAGATTACGGGAGCAGTTAAAAGAACTGAATATCGATGTTGTTATTCCGGAAGAAAAATTGGTGAAATATAAAGAAGCATTGATCATGGCGCTGATTGGCGTATTACGCTGGAGAGAAAAGACCAATGTACTTTCTTCAGTGACAGGTGCTGAAAGAGATAGTGTAGGTGGGGCGATGTGGATGGGGCAGGAGGAGTGACAGTCGGCAGTGGGCAGTGGGCAGTAGGCAGTGGGCAGTGGGCAGTGGGCAGTAGGCAACTTTGGTTAGTTAAGGTATTAAATGCACAGAAGAGGTTAAAAAATTATTTATGACAGAAGAGATAGATGATTTTACTGGTGATAAAGAAATTCAGCGATTGAGGTTTATAAAGAAAGAGTATGAGGAGATGATTGAGGAATGAAGAAGCCAATCGTTTTATTTTATTAGTTAAAAAGATCAAAGAAATATGGCTTGACTGTAAATAATCGCCGGAGGCGATCCGTGCATCCGTGGCAAATGTATTTTCATTTTCTTTATTCACATTTCTTTTGCAACGAAACCCGCCAAACCGTTGTCATCGTAAAAAACTGCTTATGAAACAATTCATACTACCAGCCTTATTTTGCCTGATGATAGCCAGTTGCAGCAAAGGAGATGTGGGACGGATTACCGTATATGAATTAGAGCAAAACCCCGGTTGGTCCACCGAATCTTTTAAGACTAATTACACTATACAGTTCCCGTCCGGATTTACCGGCTCTATGACCGGATTCGAAGGAAATGTTTTTGATAAAGCCAACGCTGATCTTTCTACCCATCTATGGTATGGCTATAGTAACTCTCTTATCTGCTTTGACTTCAGAGACACCTTACCGAATATTAATCAGCCATTCATCCAGGTCATGTTCAATGGACAGGTACTTACACTGTCAGACAGGATCGAGTTTACCAGTAATCATGAACTGATCGGCATATTCTATCATACCGATGCACAGCAAATAAATGGACGACTATTCTGGAAAGATGATGGCGTTTTTAAAGAAGCGGCTGATGCAAATTACCTGGTAGGGGACGAACAGCAAATGATCCGGATACTGAGATCGGTGCAGCACCGTTAATCTGCCAGATTAAGTTCTCCCGATTGCTTGCAGAATAAGCGTTTATCTTCTATCTTTCGACTGCTAAAACCACCCGGTACAACCTGCCGAATGAGATTCAAGTTTTCACTTACCGCCTATTTGTGCGCTAACTATATCCTGCCACTACTCACACTTTGTTTGAGCTTATTTTCTTTTTCTGTATCTGCCCAGCTACGCGCCGACTTTACAATGGATAAAATTGGCGGATGCTCACCTTTAAATATTTCTTTCACCAATACTTCCGGCGGCATTACACCTAACACAACCTATCAATGGGATTTTGGAAATGGAAATACTTCTGTGTTAAAAAATGCAGCTGCTGTTTTTAATGAAGAAAGACAATATACTGTTAGCTTAACGATCAAAGAAGGCAATCAAACAGCTATACAAACAAAAACAGTTACGGTATATAAAAAACCAATTGTTGATTTTACTTTTTCACCCAACAATGGTTGTTCCCCATTGAATGTCAGTTTCACCAGTTCGTCATCAGCAGGTGATGGTACGATGTCGGTCTATCAATGGGACTTTGGTGATGGCACTTCTCAACAGACTCCTTCTCCCACTATTGTACACGGTTATAATTTTGAACAAATACCAACTATAAGTCTGACAGCAACCAACATATATGGTTGTGCAGGCACCATAACGAAATCAAATATTATTACTGTCAGAAAACCACTGGTAGTAAATTTTAGTGCGAATAAGACGATCGCCTGTAATGCACCGGCGGATATTCAATTTACTGATCATAGTACAGGTCCGGGTGCATTGACTTACCAATGGGATTTTGGTGATGGTAATTCATCTGCTCAAGCATCTCCTTTGCATAAATATACAAGCAGGGGTACGTTTACGGTGAAATTAACGGTGACAAGTTCGGAAGGATGTGTCAAGACATTTACCCGGAATAATTACATCAATGTAGAAGACTTTGTCACTGATTTTGTAGTGTCTGCTCCGGTGTGTTTAAACAAAGTTATCGTCTTCAATAATATCAGTACGCCTGTTCCTGATCAATCAACCTGGTTGATCGATGGTACTACTTCTTTGATTACTTATGGTACTGAATCTTTAGCTTATTTTTTCTCAACCGAAGGTATACATACGATTGAGCTGACTAATAATTTCGGTCCCTGTCAGCAGCAGATCAATAAACAAATAATGGTAAATACCGCTCCGGTACTGAATGGCTTTATCGCTGATATCACGGGTAATTGTGGCGCACCCGTACAGGTTAACTTCAAAGACACAACTGCTACTGCAGTAAGCTGGCAATGGAACTTTGATTGGTATGCTAATCCTGCTACTGTCCATTCAACGCAGCAAACGCCATCTTATACATATACCACCGATAATATTTACCAGGTAAGTTTAACGGTGACCAATGCTGTTGGGTGTACTGCAACAACTGCAAAACAGGTAGGGATCAGTCGTCCATTGATAGGAATCTTTCTTGCCCCTGGTTCTTCGCCGGATGGTTGCGGAATATTTACCGTCAATTTTGAACCGCGTACTACCGAACCAATCACCTCCTATCACTGGAATTTTGGGGATGGTGGCACATCAACTGTTGCTAATCCTTCACACACATTTACACAGCCGGGTACTTATAATGTCTCACTCACTTACCAGACAGTCAGTGGTTGTACCGGTACGGCTAATTACAACAGCATTCGTGTGTTCACAACGCCTGTAGCTGATTTTACTTCCTTATCCGGTACAACTATCTGTGGTAATTCTACAGCTATTTTTCAAAATACATCTGCCGGAACCGTGACAGACCTCTATTGGTATGTCAATGGAGGTTTCGTTAACTATTATTCTAATCAATTCAATTATAACTTTCCTGATACTGGTCAATATACCATTCAACTCATCGCTGCTAATTATGGTTGTCGTGATACAATGGTTAAAACAAATTACATAAGAGTCTTACCGCCTTTTCCTAAAATAGCTTCTGTTGCCAACACTTGTGATGGCAACAGGGATGTAGCAACTTTTGTTGATGGTTCAAGACTGGTAGATAACTGGCGCTGGGATTTTGGTGATGGTACGAATACATCGTATAATGCGGCTCAATCAATATTGACGCATACCTATCCGCGTTCGGGTGATTATAAAGTGACGCTGACTGGTACTACTGGTAGCTGCACAGTAAAAGATACTACACATGTGTATATATTGGTAAAGCAACATCCGCTGCTCACTACTTCACAAACGCAGATCTGTGATGATTCAGGTTTGAATTATACATTATCAAACCTGGAAACACGTCCGAATACGGGTGTATGGGTAAATTATATATTTGATAAAATGGAGTACGGAGATGGGAGTTATTTTACCGGCAGTAATCCAAATAATTTCGGATACGTAGATCCGGTACCCTATAATGGTACAATGCAGGGTTTTAACCGCAGCCAGGATAAAATAAGATTTATCATAAGAGAAACTCACTTTGGTTGCCGGGACACCAGTAATTATATTCCTCTTTCATTTATGGGTACAAGGGCTGGTTTTGAAGTATTGGCTGATAATGTTTGTTTTAAATCACCGGTTGTTTTCAGAGATACTTCTGTCATATCTCCTGGTCACCCTATTCAGTCATGGAGATGGGATTTTGGTGACGGAGTTATTCAAACATATACACAAGGCGGCACAGTCAATCACGTGTATGCTAATCCCGGTTCTTATTATGTCAGCTTGAAAGTAACAGATGGTACAGGTTGTAGCTCATTAGCTACCTCATCAAGATATGTAGAGGTGCGGGGTCCGAAAGCAGCGTTCTCTACATCAGGAACAAATGTGCAACTGAATACTACTGTCAGTTTTTATAATAACAGTAATGATAATAACAATATAAATACCGCATGGCAATGGAATTTCGGTAATAATAATACCTCTGCTAATTATTCCCCGACTTACACTTACACAGTGCCGGGAGATTATTTGGTTTCGCTTGTAGCATCAAATTCCCAAATGGTATGCAGAGATACTGTTAAGCAATGGATCACTGTCAGAGATTTCAATACTGGGTTTACAAGTATTGTTTCGTTTATTGGAAATTATAATCAATGTCCGCCGGTCCTGGCAAGATTCTATAATACATCTACCAACTATACGAGACTTGTATGGGATTTTGGTGATGGTACAACATTAGAAGATCATCCGGCCCCTGCACATATTTATAATGTAGCAGGTACGTATACTGTTACATTGAAAGTATATGGCTTTAATGGGTTGACAGGAACATTCAGCCAGGTCATCACTGCGGGCCAACCAGTTGTTAATATCCGGGCAGATGATATAGATGGATGTATTGGTCAACAGGTAGTATTAAATGCACCTGTACATACCAATGCAGTATTTTATCTCTGGGATTTTGGCAATGGGTATATGGTCAATAATAATGACAGCTTTGCGCTTCATCGGTTCAATGATGCCGGTATTTATACAGCGTCCCTTATAGCGCAGGATGCAAATGGTTGTCGCACTTCGGTAGTATTGGCAGATAAGATCACTATTTACCCTAACCCGGAAGTAAACATTTTACCTCTTGATCCGATTGCCTGTAAAAATATCCCTGCTGTGTTGCAGGCAACAGGCGCAAGTTCTTATAGCTGGTCACCCGCTAACGGATTAAATGATCCTGCCATGGCAGCTCCATCTGCATTGCCTGTTAACACTACTACTTACCATGTGAATGGAACAGATATCAATGGTTGTGTTGGTAATAACGAAGTAACAGTGATTGTACCGCAGCGATTTGATCTGAATACCGTTTCTGATATGAATTTATGTATAGGTAGCACGGTACAATTAAATGTAACTGGCGCACCATCTTACCAATGGATCAATATTACCAATGGATTGAGCAGCACAATCATTCCAAACCCAATTGCGTCGCCATCTGTATCTACAGTATATACGATTGTGGGATATGATCAATATAATTGTTACACCGATACAGTCGATATCAATGTACATATCCGTTCATTGCCAACTGTAAATGCCGGTGCTGATAAACAAGTGCTGTATGGTTCGGAAAATGTTTTACAAACATCCGCCAGTTCTGATGTAGTAAGATGGAACTGGACACCGGCTGATTTTCTCAGCTGTATCAATTGCCCTACGCCTGTCAGCAAACCTTATTCACCGATTGATTATATCGTTACCGTTTACAATCAATATAATTGTAAAGCCATTGATACAGTTTCTATAAAAGCAGCTTGCTCCGGTAACGGCATTTATATTCCCAATGCTTTTTCTCCTAATCATGATGGAAAGAATGATGTATTCGGTATTGCTGGCTATGGTGTCAGTATTATCCGTTCATTCAGCATCTATAATCGCTGGGGCGAAATTGTTTTCCAGAAAAAGAATTTCACTCCTGATGATATCAAAGGTGCCTGGGATGGTCGTCTCAAAGGCATGGATGCACCCACCGGCGCCTATGTTTATTTTATAGAAATGGAATGCAATGCGGGAGAGAGGTTTGAGCGTAAAGGAACGGTAACGTTAGTCAGATAAGAAGCTATTAGCTGTTAGCTATTAGCTGTTAGCTATTAGCTGTTAGCTATTAGCTGTTAGCTATTAGTTCTTACAAAAGAAACTACTGATAAAGAACTAAAAGCTAATCGCTAAAGGCTAACAGCTTTCCCCTATAGTCCCAACACCGCCTTCAACTTCCCATACCCTCCTCTGCTCACCGGTACCTTTACTCCTGAGCGAAGTACGGCCACATGATTATCTTTTTCATACGGATCGATACGGGTGATCTGCTGAATGTTGATGATATAAGAACGATGGGATCGAACAAACTGCTGTTCATCCAATGTTTGTTCAAAATGACTCATCGTTTTATTTTTTAAAAAATACCCTTCCTGTGTATGGATCTTTACGTAATCATCCGCTGCTTCCAGATAATAGATATCATGTACAGGAATGATCTTTATTTTACTACCATTCTTCACTACAATACGCTGACTCTGTGAAGGAGATTGCGAAGCTGTTTCCAGTAAAGCCGGCGGAACGTTTTCAGCAGCCGCATTCTTCTTTTCCATCCACTTGGTTACAGCCTTCGTAAAACGTTCCTGGTTAAATGGTTTTAATAAATAATCCACCGCATGCGATTCAAATGCTTTGATCGCGTATTCATCAAATGCTGTTGTAAAAATGACAGCAGGAACAGGTTCTAATAGTTCCAGCATTTCAAACCCATTGATCTTTGGCATTTGTATGTCAAGAAAAATGAGATCAGGCTGGTATTGCTGAATAGCTTTTACTCCCTCAAACCCATCACCACACTCGGCTACCAGTTCCAGGTCAGGATGTTTTTGTAAATATTCTTTTACAATACTTCTTGCTAAGGGTTCGTCGTCTATAATAATCACTTTACTCATACTGCGGAATTTTCACGCTGGTTGTAAATATATTTTCTTTTGCGTCTGTTGTCAACAAATCATTTCGGGCAAATAATAAATAGAGTCTTCGTTGAACAGAACTTAATCCAAAGCCAACTCCTTTTTTAGGTGACGAAGTTTGCGGATCAAATGGATTGGTGACCGTAATGATCAATTCGGAACCAATTTTTTTTGCCTGCAAAGTGATCAGCGTGGTTCCTATAGTGTCATACAATCCAAACTTGATCGCATTCTCTACAATAGGTTGTAACAACAAAGCAGGAAGTTTCATCGCTCTCGTCGCCTCTTCGCATTCTACCAATGTTTCCAGCCTGTTACCAAATCTTACTTTTTCAATATCGAGATATAGTTCGAGGTACTGAAGCTCTTCCTGCAGGTTTACCCATTGTGTTTCTTCTTTCTTAATAGTGCCGCGCAAAAAATCAGAGAGCTGTTGTACCATCTTTCTTGCTTCTTCCGGCCTCATTCCTATCAATGCGTTGATCGAGTTAAGACTATTGAATAAAAAGTGAGGCTGCAATTGCTGACGCAGTTTAAATAATTCTGCTTCTTTCGCCAGTTTTTCTGCATCTGACTTGCGCTGCTCCGTTCTTGTTTGCTCCTGCCAGTTGAACCAGATAATACCAATCATCGTCACCACACTTAATACTAAAAAGCCAATACTAAAACGAATGATCAATGAGCGATGTAAGAAATTGGATACATTGTCATAATCATACAACGCTAACTGTAAGATCCATCTTGTCAATAATAACCAGAGTATCGCAAAGATGACGCACATGCCAAGTACGTTAGTGTATTGATCAACGCGCGGCAAATAATACCGAAGTGTGTTAACGATCAATAAACAAAATAAGAGGAGTAATAAATTGCTGATCACACTGTCCAAAATCGCCTCCTGATATGGTAGTCCAAACCAATATAGTACCGCTGCGTGGTCGATCATTAAGATCAACCATGCAATGCTGAATATTATTAAAAATCTTCTCACTGAAAATAAGGATGTGGCCATGCCTGGTTACGCCAATTTCAACAACTGGTGCGTTTGAGTGAAGAAAATGTTTTCTGCTTTTTGATTTACCGTGTAGATATAAGCTTCTGCATTTTCTTTTTCCTCAATTCTTGAATATAACTCGGCGCCATCTATTAATTCGCTTAATAAATACAATTCACTGATATTAATGAACTGCCATTTGACCAGTTCATGCTTTCGGTTATAAAAAGCATCTTCTTCCTTCTGTCCCATTTCCTGCGCACGTGTAAATGCTTCTTCTTTACCAGTTGCTGCTACCAGTCGTAGCTGCTCATCAAACTGCGGGCTGTGATCACCTTCACCGCATACAATACGAAATACAAATTTTGCAAGGTACCATTTCATAATAGTCAGGTTAATTGGTCAACGATCAGGTTGTAGTTCAGATGGCTTGCAATGGTCTTAGTAACTCTTGATCTCTATTCCTCCGAAGATCACGGTTCCTTTTATCACCAGGTTCTTACCGGAATTTTCGAAACCGCTGATAGATCTTTTATCACTGATACCTCCGAAGATGGTCATTGCTTCAGATTTTACTGCCCAATTAGAAGGCACTATCAAAGTAGCGCCACCAAACATGGCTGTCACTTCCAACTCGGCGGTACCGGGTTGCATATCAGCTCTTGTAAGATCTATTTCAGAGCCGCCGAATATGTTGACCATATCGCCGCCCCTGAAATTTTTTGACAGGATAACTTTTTTCGTACCACCGAAGATGGAAGTGGTATCGATGTAATCGTCTTCGCTGTAATTGTTCGGATCAGTCGATGCTGTAGAAGCGTTGCTGCTGCTCGTGTCCGGATTTATCCCAGCGCTTTTTTTTTCATTGGTATCACAGGACCATCGGCTACGACCGCGTCTACGTGGTCTGAATATAAACACGATACCCATACAGATCAGGATCAACGGCCACAAATGACGACGCAGTTCGCCATTCAGCACATAATCATTCATCAGGAAGGCACCACCGATAAGGATCGGTACAAACCATCCGCCATTAGTGAACCCGCTGCGAAGACCGATAAACAAACCGATCACGATCAGCAACATTTGCCAGGTAAATAACCATGGTGGCATGAACACGCCAAAACTTTTGGCAAGACTAATCCCACCTATTAATAACAGGAACAATCCTGTCCATATACGTGCCTTGGCATGATGCTCAGGATCGCGGTGGCGTTCCATTCTTTCTTCCCATTTCTTTCTTTTTTCCTCCCATCGCTCGCGTCTGCGTTCGTTGCGACTTTCAAAATCTCTCATGATATATTATATTAAATTTTAACCAAAACTATAGCATGAGAACCTCCTTGTCAATAGGCGATAGTCAATATGACGGAAATTCCCGGTAAATGGCTGAAAAGGGGGGGCGAGTGGGGGAAGCAAATACGAAATATGAAGTACGAAGTACGAGGCCTCTGAGAATAGAAAGCATTTTCCATCATCAGAGGCCTCGTACTTCGTACTTCGTATTTCGTACTTTTTTATAGCTCTACTGTATTCAACTTCTTCTTCGGCAGCTTTACAATACTGATCCAGAAGTCTTCGATGCTGCGGATCACATCAATAAAACTGGTGAGGTCAACCGGCTTGGTGATGAAGCAATTTGCATGGCTGTTATAAGAAGTAATAATATCTTTTTCTGCACTGGAAGTGCTTAACATGATCACAGGAATCATCTTTAACCGGTCATCTTTTTTGATAGCGGCTAATACTTCTAATCCATTTAATTTAGGTAAATTAATATCAAGTAATATCAGGTCAGGAAGTACAGCTGTATTTGCCAGCAGTTCGAGAGCAGCTTCTCCATCACGGGCCACAACGATTTCATTTTTGAGTTTACCTTCTTTCAATGCTTCTTTTGTAAGAATAATGTCGCCCTCATTATCCTCAACCAGCAAAATTTTTACGTGATTCATATAATATTGGATTAAGATTTTATTTTTTTATAGTGAAATAGAAGGTACTTCCTTTTCCTTCCGCCGATTCAACCCAAATGGTTCCACCATGTCTTTCTACGATCTTCTTACAAATGGCTAAACCAATACCTGTTCCCGAAAATTCATTCCTCGTATGTAACCGTTGAAAAATGATAAATACTTTTTCAAAATATTTTGGGTTTATGCCGATGCCATTATCTTTTATATAAAACTGCCAGACACTTTTTTTATCCTCAAATCCAATTTCGATCGCTGGTTTATCAGCATGATTATATTTAAATGCATTGCCGACCAGGTTTTGAAACAATTGCGTGATCTGCATTTTATTCACGCTCATTGGTGGCAGCACGGGTACTTTCACTATAGCCGATGTATCGTTGATCTTATTGGCGAAAATCTGCATTACCTGTTTCATCACTGCATTCATATCGGTCATGGTGCGCTTATCACGACTGGTACCAACCCGTGAGTATTCCAGCAGGTCCATGATCAGTCTTTTCATTCTTTCAGCGCCGGAGACTGCCTGGCCAATATACTGAGTCGCAGTTTCATCTAAAAGGGTATCATATTTCTTTTGCAATAATTGCAAAAAACTACTGATCATCCGTAAAGGTTCCTGCAGATCATGAGAAGCTACATAAGCAAATTGCTCCAGTTCATCATTAGAAGCAGCCAGTTCCTCTGCACGTCTGTTCAGTTTAACATTTAATTCTTTAATAGCCACCTCTGCCAGGATTTTTTGCGTCACGTCCTGCATAGCACCGATCATACGTGAAGGTTCGCCACCTGCATTGCGGATAACAAATCCACGGTCGAGTACATACGCAACTGAGCCATCTGACTTAATAAAACGATATTCTTCTTCCCACTGTAACACTTCTGGAGAACGCACTGCATTGATCACACTCTTCGATACTCTTTCCACATCATCAGGATGTACTTGCTTACTCCATGATTCAAGAGAAATTACCTGGTCAGGATTAAATCCAAATAATGTGCGATAATTTTCTCCCCAGTATAAACGGCCGGTTAGAATATCCCAATCCCATACTGCTTCATTCGTTGCCTTCACTACTACATCATATCTTTCTTTAGCGATGCGGATAGTTTCTTCTGTTTCTTTTCTTTTTGTAATGTCATAACTGATCCCCATCAAACCAATGATCTCCTTTTCTTCATTCAGTAATGGGATCTTTGAAATAAAGAACCATGTTCTGCTGCCATCTTTACGTATGTGTTGCTCTTCTTTACCAATGATGCGTTCACCTTTGGTCAGTACCAACTGATCCTCGAGATGTGTTCTTTCAGCAGATTCTTTATCAAATAAATCAAAATCACTTTTACCAAGTACACTTGCTTCACTGGTAAAACCTGAGTATTCATAATCGGCGCGGTTTGATAATGTTTTTCGTTCCTGCAGATCTTTTGTATATACATTGATCGGGAGAATATTCATCAGTGAACGCAATAGCATGCGCTCTTCCCGTATTTTCTTTTCTGCTTTTTTTATTGCGGTTGTATCCCTTGCTACACAATACATGATCTTATCATCATTGTCCCAGGTAGCTGACCAGGTGATAAAAACAAGTTCACCGGTCTTCTTTGTACAACGATTCTCGAAGTGATTGGTCTCAGATCCATTGATGATAGATAAAAATGCAAGACGTGTTTTTTCCCTATCCTCTTCATGCACGAGATCGATACATTGCTTGCCAATTAATTCTTCTGATAAATAACCCCAGGTGACTTTAGAGGCGGCACCCAATTTTACAAAGGATCCCTGTTCATTGATCGTGCAGATAACGTCGAGAGACTGATCCATTATTTTTTGAAGCTGATCATGGCTCTGTACCAATTCATGATCTGATGTTTTCTTTTCAACGCATAACGTTTTTCCCTCATCCGGATGCCCGATACAGGATACAGGGTGGAATTCCTCAGCAGTTATTTTAGTTGCTTTTTTCATTACATGGTCCGCCGAAAAAGAAATACAAAGTGTTTAAAAGAATCCCGTAACGGGTCCTTCCATTGAGAGGGAGGTTCACAGGATATAGTTCTTAATTGATCTTACCAAAGGTCACGAATATCATATACGCGTACTATAGCGGCTAAGGTGCTTTTTGCGTAGAATAAATTCGACGATATATTTGTGAGCGGTTATGGGTATACCACATATCGTAGGTGTTTTTAATTATCTTCAATCTAAATAGTTACTTATGTCCAGTCAAAAACTGCTTGTTTATTTTACATGCTTGTTGTTACTGACCATTTCGGTCCATGCCCAGGAAAAAAAAGATAAGAAATGGGATGTCAATAATCCCGAAGGTCCTAATCATGAAGTGTCTTTTACTACTACTGAAGGTACATGGATGAACCTCGATGTTTCTCCTGATGGAAAGGAAATCGTGTTTGATCTGCTAGGTGATATTTATTCTATCCCGGTAACAGGTGGTACCGCTAAACTTTTGCGTGGTGGTCATGCGTTTGAGATACAACCGCGTTATAGTCCTGATGGAAAAAAAATATCATTCACTTCCGATGCAGGTGGTGGTGACAATATCTGGTACATGAACAGAGACGGCAGTAATGCTACACAAATAACAAAAGAAAGTTTTCGCTTATTAAATAATGCAGTATGGACACCTGATGGAGAATATGTGATTGCAAAAAAACATTTTACTTCTACGCGTTCATTAGGTGCTGGTGAAATGTGGATGTATCATATCAGCGGTGGAGCAGGATTGCAATTGACAGGAAGAAAAAATAATCAGCAGGATGTAAACGAACCATGTGTGTCTCCTGATGGTCGCTTTGTTTATTACAGTGAAGACATGTATCCCGGTGGTTTTTTTCAATACAATAAAGATCCGAACAACCAGATCTTTGTCATTAACCAGTTTGACAGAGAAAAAGGAACTACAGAAACAGTAACGGGTGGCCCCGGCGGAGCCATACGTCCACAGATATCGCATGATGGAAAGTTGTTGGCATTTGTCAGAAGGGTCAGAGCAAAATCAGTTTTATTTCTTCGCAATATGGAAACCGGTGATGAATGGCCGGTGTATGATCAGTTGACAAAAGATCAGCAGGAAGCATGGACATTGTATGGTGTATATAGCGGTTATTCATGGACGCCGGATGATAAGCAAATCATTATCTGGGCCGGTGGTAAGATCATGAAAGTAGATGCGAATGCTGTTAATAAAGCAGAAGAAATACCATTTACCTGCAATGTCAAACAACGCGTTGATGATGCACTTCGTTTTCAACAGGAAATTAATCCATCTTCTTTTAGTGCGCATGTTATTCGCCAGGCGGTGACTTCTCCTGATGGAAAATGGTTAGTGTTTAATGCTGTTGGGTATTTATGGAAAAAAGAATTGCCTTCAGGAAAACCTCAGCGGATAACTGGTAGCAATGATGGAGGGTTTCAATTCGAGCCTTCATTTTCTCCCGATGGAAAAACAATCGTGTATACAACCTGGGATGATTCTGCAACAGGTTCGATCTATAAAGCAAATATGCAGGGCGCTGCAAAACCTGTAAAGATCACCACCAAAGCAGCTATTTATCGTCAACCATCTTTTTCACCCGATGGTAAATGGATTGTTTTCAGAAAAGATGATGGTGATGATGTATTAGGTCCATCGCATACCGCGAAGACCGGCATTTATACAATAGCAGCAGATGGCAGCAAAGAGACGTTTGTGAAAGGAGGAGCAGACAGACCTGCTTTCAATAAAACAGGGGATAGAATTTATTATGAATTGGGTGGTGGTATGAACAGAAGATATGCCAGCTGTAAACTGGACGGTGAAGATGAGCGTATTCATTTAAAAAGTACTTATGGTAGCGAGTTTACTGTTTCTCCTGACGAAAAATGGATCGCGTTTATTGATCTGTGGGAAGTATATGTAGCTGCATTTCCTAAAACAGGAAAAGCAATTGACTTAGGTAGCAGCACCAGCGATTTTCCGGTAAAGGTTGTTTCTAAGGATGCAGGAATTAGCCTGCAATGGTCATCAGATAACAAGCAATTACATTATACATTAGGAAGTCAATACTACAGTATCAATCTCGATGAACGTTTTGAATTCATTGCACATAAAGCAGATTCATTGTTTAAAGTACCAGAGAAAGGTATTGATGTTGGATTGGAAGTACCGGTTGACAAACCGAAAGGGGTGATTGCTTTTACTAATGCCCGCATCATTACAATGAAAGGTGATGAAGTGATTGAAAATGGAACGGTGCTGGTAGAAGACAATCTTATTAAGGCTGTTGGAAAAGCAGGAGAAGTATCTATTCCTTCAGGCGCGAAACAAATTGATTGTAATGGGAAAACGATCTTGCCCGGATTTATAGACGCACACGGACATGGTAATCATTTCCGCAGTGGTATCACGCCACAGAAACATTGGCCGTATTATGCCAATCTTGCTTTTGGTGTAACGACTATGCATGATCCTTCGGCTAATAGTGAAATGGTATTTGGACAAAGTGAATTGGTTAAAGCTGGAAGTATGATCGGTCCGCGTATATTCTCTACCGGTACCATCTTATATGGTGCCGACGGTGATTTCAAAGCCGTCATCAACTCAATCGATGATGCAAGAAGTGCATTAAGACGGACACAAGCTTTCGGTGCTTTCTCTGTAAAAAGTTATAATCAACCACGTCGTGAGCAACGCCAAATGATCATACAGGCAGCCCGTGAGTTGAAAATGGAAGTAGTACCGGAAGGGGGATCGACATTGTTTTGTAATATATCAATGATACTTGATGGACATACGACGGTTGAACACAACCTGCCTGTTGCTCCATTGTTTAATGATGTGATACAATTATGGAAGAATGCGAAGACAGCTTATACGCCAACGCTGATCGTTACCTATAATGCGATGAGTGGTGAATGTTATTGGTACCAGCATAGTAATGTTTGGGAAAATGAAAGATTGCTTCGCTATACTCCACGTGCTATCATTGATCCGCGCAGTCGTCATCGGGTAATGACTCCGGAAGAAGAATATGAGAATGGTCATATCCTTGTATCAAAGAGTGTAAAGAAATTAATGGATGCCGGAGTAAAAGTAAATATGGGTGCGCATGGTCAATTACAGGGATTAGGTGTGCATTGGGAAATATGGATGTTACAGCAAGGTGGTATGACTAATCATGAGGCATTGCAAGCCGCTACGATCAATCCGGCCTTTAGTTTAGGTTTGGATAAATGGATCGGTTCATTGGAAGCAGGTAAGCTGGCTGATCTGATCGTATTGGATAAAAATCCATTGGAGAATATCCGGAATACAGAAAGCGTGCATTATACGATGGTCAATGGAAGGTTGTATGATGCGGAAACGATGAGTGAAACAGGTAATTACAATAAGGCAAAAACAAAATTCTATTGGGAAGTGAGTAAGTATGCTGGCAATTTCCCATGGCATGAGACGACTGATGCCGATGACTATACTGGTCAATAAAATTATTTTACAAAAGCAAAACTATCGCCGTCAAATAATCCTTTATCACTTAATTTAAGATGGGGAATGACTAATAGAGCCATAAAGGACAGGGTCATAAAAGGAGAACCAAGTGTACTACCCATTTCTTTCGACATCTTATCAATCGCTGTATAATCAGTCGCTACCTTATATCCATCTTCATTGCTCATCAATCCAGCTACCGGTAGCGCAACGATCATTTCTTTATTATTACTAACCGCACTGACACCTCCTCTTTTTTCAATCACG
>JBDTPD010000005.1:0-21425 GCA_039932855.1 Chitinophagaceae bacterium
CAGTTGGCAGTTGGCAGTTGGCAGTTGGCAGTTGGCAGTTGGCAGTTGGCAGTTAAACAACAACTCAATTTTCTGAAACTGGTCTACACATACGTATGAAATTTCTAAATACTTAATACTAAAATCTCCCTCATGCTCGGAATTGTTCTTTGCGGTGGTAAGAGTACGCGAATGGGAACTGACAAAGGTCTGCTGGCGCCTGATGCAGAGACATGGGTGAGCGTAGGGGCTGATAAACTTACTGATCTCGGATTGGAGGTAAAGATCTCGATCAATAAAGAACAACTGAATACGTACGCTGATATTTTTTCCTACTCCGATCTTATTCCTGATGATTCTAATTTAGATATACATGGCCCCTTATGCGGCGTCTTAAGTGTGCATCTTCAAAAACCTGCCGAAGATTTATTCATTCTTGCCTGTGATATGCCTTTGATGGAATCATTTATACTCAAAGAACTATTTCAAACAGCCAAAAAATATCCACAGGCTGAGGCTTTTGTTTTTAAAAATGATAATGAACCAGAACCACTCTGTGGTATTTATAAGGCTTCAGGACTTAATAGCATATTGAAAATGTATCGTGCAAAGCAACTGGCGAAACATAGCATGAAGTTTATGCTCGATCATCTTAATACATTGACTATTCAAATGCCTGATGAATACAAACCATACTTTCAAAATTTCAACGCGCATGCAGATTTAAATGGTCTGTAACCCCAACGACGCTTTTTTTATTTCACGAAAATCTTTCTTTGCTGCTTCGCATAAAGGACAACAATAGTCGGCCGGCAAATGATCAAATGCAGTGTCCGGCATAATTCCATGCTGAGATTCTCCCAGCGATTCATCATAGATACTTAAACAATGGATACATTGATGTACATGTTCAGCAACTGCCTTTACCTGTTTATCTTTTTTACTTGTATTAATGCCTGTATCTTTTTTATCAAGACTTAGCCGGTAATTATAAAATGCCCAGACGGCGCGCCTTACCTGTTCGGCTAATAAAAAATGCAGATTCCCCCGGCTAAAAACAAATCCTGTTCTTTCATTGGGATTAAAATCGCGGGCGCATAAAATATCATATACATGAAAAAGCTTTATCCCAAAAAATTTGATCAATGGTCGTCTCCTGACAAGTATGCTACTGAATACTTCACTTTTCTTCCTGGTTTTTATTCCTATACATAATCCAAATGTGCGTGTATCATCATTACCTAATGCTTTTACCAAATGATTTTTAATCTCCAGCCCTTTTTGACAATTGTCCTCTACCTGGAAATTCAGTTCATTAGCTGCATGCCTGACATTAATCCGATATTTCTCCAGTAATGTGTTCCATTTGCTTTTATCTTTTTCTTCAATACCTTTTACTATAATTGTTTTCCATGGCGTTGAACATAATTGACCGATACGAGTATCAAGACAAAGCAGGCAAACATCTTTGAGAAAGTTTATGTTGAATAATTCATCACGACGATAAATACCGAGCCAGTATTTATTATTATACTTATTCAGGCCCTCGTAATATGGAAGATTAAAAGATGGTAACACAGCCGGATGCTCTGCAGACTTGATGATATAATTGTCAGTACCGATCAGCTTAAATAATTCCTCCCCATTTACTTTGTTATTAACAATAAACTGATCAGCATGGTCAAGTATACAAGTCTCTATCGCTTTTGACAATTTTGGTACATCATTCGTATAAACTAACTGCGTCCATTCATAAATGATATTTGTTTTGGGAAAACGAATAAACAAATGCCAGAAATGTTGTGCCGAAGCAGCCGCAACCCAATTAATATTGCCTGTCAGCATCGGAGTAAAGCTTTGATTGCTATCCGAAATATTTATCTTCAACCGTGGCGGACCATCTATCCAATCGAGGATGTCTTTGTATACACCTTCGCTTAACCACGTGTTTGTAATGAATACTTCTTCAGCAGGATAAGAACTGACGATGTTTGGATGATCTTCATTATCCTTTTCATAGCAGACATCCAGTTTCTGCAATTCGGCAATAAAATGAACAGAGGCACTATGTGCAACTTCAATCAACAATTGTTGACGCAGACCAAAACTAACATGCGGAATCCCTGCTTGCGTTGCTGCTACCAGTATATTGTACAGGTCACCGTGAGATATAATTCCTCCGGGAAAATTTATCTGTATAGTAACAAAATTCTTCACTCATTATCTTTTTAATCCAGTAAACCGAACTCTCTGAATGCTTTTGGAAAATTTTTGTTCTCATGTCCTTCTCTGCACAATTTTAATAAGGCAAATCGTTGCAGATCGGTCAGTGATGCCCATTGATCAAGAGAAATACCATTGCCGAATTCATTTGCCTTTTCAATCAATATTCCCGGCAGTTCATAAAGCATCGCCCAGACCGGACATTTATCTACTTCCATTGTAGTAGCCTCTTTACCAGTTCTATTTATTATAAGATCAGCGAGGTATTTCTTATATGCTTCCACATCAACTTCATTAATACAAGGTTTCAAGGCAAGTTCTACTCTCTCTTCGGTACTGAACTTGCTCCATTCTGCCAGTTTTAATTTAATACCCGCAGCATCCATTTTGAAGCGAACGATCATAGGGATACAGCGAACATTTTTTTCGATAAAATCTTCTTCGAATTGAAAATATTCAATGCCATGTAATCCTTTGAATTCTGAAGGGCCAGCATTATGCTTCATTTCATTTATTTTATATGGCCAGCAAATTTGTTTTAGCAGGATGAGGCTGTGTATGCTTTTCTAAAATAACTTTTACTTCAGGACGACAACTTCCGCAACCCATACCAGCGCCTGTCAATTGACAAAGCTGTAAATGATCTTTACATCCTTCGTTGATCTTGTTAATCAGGTTACCCTCTCCTACATTATTACAGCTACATACAAGTTTCCCTATGACAGGTTCTGCTGCTTTACCAGAACGAAGTAACTGTAATCTTTTTTCACTAAGTTCTATTTTATTCTCAATAAGATCACGAAATTCCAAAAATTCGGTTTTATCTCCGATCAATATGGCTCCGATCAATCTGTCATGATGAATGATACATTTTTTATAATAGCGCTTTGCTTTGTCAATAAATATTACTTCCTCGTAAGCAGGATCATTCGGACATTCCACAACTCCCAGTGAACAAAGATCAGATCCATGAAGTTTCAAAATATTCATGAGCAATGATCCTTCATAATACCGGGAAATATCACCAGTAATATACCTCGCTACAATCTCAGCTTGTTGCTCTGCTGCTGCAGTAATGCCATATAAAAATCCTTTAAATTCTGCAATCTCACCAATGGCAAAAATAGATGAATCATTTGTCTGCAGGTATTCATCTACCACGACGCCACGTTTACAGTCAAGGCCAGCTTGTTTGGCAAGTTCAATATTTGGAGTCGTACCAATGGCTATAACGATCGCCTGGCAATTGATCATCAATCCACTTTTAAGACGGATACCACTAATAGTTTTATCTCCAAGAAAACGTTCGATCTCATCATTGTAATAAATATCGATACTTCTATCGACCAGTTCTTCGTGTAGTAACTGGCTGCCAAGTGGATCCAACTGCCGATCCATCAGTCGTGATATACGCTGAATGACTATGATCTCCACATTTATTTCCCGTAAAGAAGCAGCTAACTCAATTCCCAACAATCCTCCGCCCACAATTACTATTTTGCCTTTTGACGGATCAATATGCTTTTTGAAATTATCAGCATCCATCCGGCTACGCATGGTAAAGATGCCATTCATTGGCGGCACATCACGCAACATAGCTGCGCGGCTACCCGTAGCTATTAATAATATATCATAGCGATGTTCATTACCATTGCTATCAACTACCAGTTTTTTATCACGGTCAATTTGCTTAATACTTATACCCCGGTGAAGTTTGATATTGTATCCCGATTCTTCTTCATCACTCATCTTTACCAGGTTATGCCAGGGAAGTGACCCGTTAATATAATCAGGCAACAACACCCGGTTATAAAAAGGAAAATTTTCTTTGCTGAATATTTCTATTTCATCATTTCCATTCAATGCACGATAGCTCTTTACAAAACCACAGGCGCCGGCTCCTGCGCCGATGACAATAATTTTACGTCCCGCTTTTATATATGGCCAAACCTGCACAGCAGAAAATTTAAAGTCAGGTTCTTTACTTACCGGATCAACCAGGTTGTTGGTCAGGTTATTTGCGCGGTTAAGATCGCTGTTTAATATTTTACCCCAATGCATTGGCAAAAACACAACGCCTTTTTTTATATCGGTTGATAGTTTTGCTTTCACCCGTACATTACCACGGCTATTAAAAATTTCTACCAGCGTATTCTCTTTAATGCCTCTTTCTGCTGCATCATGCGGATGTATTTCCAGAAAGGCTTCAGAAATATGTTGTTTTAATTTATTTACTCTTCCTGTTTTACTCATCGTGTGCCATTGGTCACGAATACGTCCGGTTGTCAATATCAATGGAAAGTCTTCTCCAGGTTTTTCCGATTCATTGATATCAGGAAAAGAATGGATGATAGCTTTTTCCGAAGGAGTATAAAATTTTTTATTAGTAAATAATCTTTTGGTTCCATGCCCGCGTGAAGATTGTGCAGCTATTTGTTTACTATAGGGCCATTGAACTGTACCTTTTTTTGCCAGTATTTCGTAGTTCAATCCACTTATATCAATATTGGTTCCTTCTGTCAGTGCTGCATGTTCTGAATAGATAGCTGCTGAGTTTTTAAAATCGAAGCCCTTATATCCCATCTTTTCCGCGAAACGACAAATGATCTCAGCATCAGACAATGCTTCACCAGGCGCATCCATGATCTTGTGCAGGTAACTGATGCGACGTTCCGCGTTTGTCATCGTGCCTTCTTTTTCTGCCCATGAAGCGGCAGGCAATACAACATCAGCGTATTTTAATGTTTCTGGTTTACTACTTACTTCCTGCACCACTACAAACTTTGCTTTCTTTAATCCTTCTTCTGCTATACGTACATCAGGCAAACTGATCAGTGGATTGGTGCATAATATCCAGACAGCTTTTAAACGGCCATCATTCAATGCATCAAACATTTCAGTAGCAGTAAGACCAGATGACGGTGATATTTTTCCCGGAAGAATATCCCAGAATTTTTCTACTTCAGCACGGTGCTGCGGATCAGCCAGATTTCTGTGCGCCGGTAAAAGATTAGCTAACCCTCCAACTTCTCTTCCTCCCATAGCATTCGGCTGGCCCGTCAATGATAATGGACCACTACCGGGCTTACCGATATGACCTGTGATCAGGTTTAGATTTATCAGCGACAGATTTTTATTTACTCCGATCACACTTTGATTCAAACCCATCGTCCACATACTGATGAATCCTTTGGCACTGCTGATATAAGAGGCAGTCAGTCGTATATCCTTTTCATCGATACCACAAATAGCAGCGGATTCACTAACGGTTCTTTGAAAAACAGTCTGACGGTATTTATCAAATCCTTCTGTATGATCCTTGATAAAATCAATATCGATGTCACCTTCTTCAATCAGGCATCTGCCAATAGCATGGTGCAGTGTAACATCAGTACCCGGATTTAATTGCAGATGTACATCGGCCATAGAACAGGTCTGCGTTTTCCGTGGATCACTAACGATGATCTTTATATCAGGATTCTTTTCTCTCGCAGCTTCTACTCTTCTCCATAAGATGGGATGACACCAGGCGGGATTTGCACCGGCAACAAAAATCACATCTGCCAGTTCAAGGTCGTCATAGCTAAGCGGTACGCTATCTTCACCCAAACTCATTTTATAAGCGGCAACAGCGCTGCTCATACATAACCGGCTATTAGTATCGATATTATTGCTACCAATAAATCCTTTCATCAGTTTATTGACAACATAATATTCTTCTGTGAGGCATTGCCCCGATGCATAAAATGCAACAGAGTCCGGTCCATATTTTTCAATCATCGTTTTGAAAACAGCAGCAGTACGTTCCAATGCAGTATCCCATGAAACACGTTGTCTTGGTTGATTTTTTCCATACCGCATTTCCGGGTACAACAATCTGTCGCTGGTATCATTCACAGTATAATGCAGGTTCATTCCTTTGCTGCACAGCATACCACGATTGACAGGATGATCCTTATCACCTTCTACCAATAAACGTCCTTGCTTATCACGTGTGGCTATGATACCACAACCAACACCACAATAGCAGCAAGTCGTTTTATTCGCGTTCTCACTCATGTATGTCTCTCCCTGTTTTCATTTATGATATAGCCGGTTCCAATTTCGATTCCGTTTCTGCTTTTCGTCCTGAGCTGGCAAATTTTGTAACAAGAATGATCAGTGATACACCAATTACGATCAGACCGATGTAATGAAAGGCTTCGACGTAGCTCATGTTTTTGCTTTTGAATAAAAATCCAAATATCATTCCACCTGCATTACCACCAGCACCAACAATACCACTGACCAGGCCAACGTTTTTATTATTAATAAAAGGAACAATGCCGTATGTGGCACCATTTGCCATTTTGAGAAACAAGGCAAACGTCAACATTGATATTATAGCCATGGTTAATGATCCTGCCTGCGCAAAGAATAGTAATCCGATCCCTTCCAGCAACAACACACAAGCAAGTAATAAACCTTTGCCGCGAAGACCAAACTTGAATCCTACTTTATCTGAAACAATACCGCCGAGTGCGCGCGCAAAGATGTTCATGAAACCAAAAATGCCTGCCCAGAAACCAGCTGATGATTGTGATAATTTGAATGTATCGACAAAATGAAGCGATGCTACGTTATCGAACGTAATCTCCATACCGAAGCACATAGCATAAGCTATCGTAAGCGCCCATATTCTCCAATCTTTTAAAATGCTCCAGTCAGTTTTGCTACTGATCTTTTCTATTCTTCCGATCTCATCATAATTACCTTCAGGTGTATCCTTGGTGTATTTATAATATAGCCAGGCAGCAACGAGCATCATAATACCCGGAACGATCATCGCATAGCGCCATGCTTGTCCTTTTGTAAAACCAAAACCTACAATTGCCGCAAAGATCAATGGCATGACCATGTTAGTAACACCACCGCCGAGGTTGCCCCATCCGCCAGCTACTGCATTAGCAGTTCCTTTTATCTTTGGCGCAAACATCATCGAGGTGTGAAATTGTGTAATAACAAATGA
Organism: Chitinophagaceae bacterium; assembly: GCA_039932855.1. Lineage (GTDB taxonomy): Bacteria > Bacteroidota > Bacteroidia > Chitinophagales > Chitinophagaceae > JAJKIP01. Next base: position 7,211 of record JBDTPD010000005.1, read on the forward strand.
AGCACCGATGATGCCTATGGCTCCGCGGAACAATAAGAAACTGGTATAGTCTTTTGAAAGCCCTACTAAGAAAACCGGCAACGATCCTATCAGCAATAATCGCACGGCAGTTTTTCGTGGACCCCATGTATCACATAACTTTCCGATGATCAATCGTGCAATGATGGTAGTAGAAACTGAAACAATGATGAGATTGCCAATTTGTTCTTTACTGAGATGAAGATCTGCACGTATTGTTGGCATTAACGGTGCCAGACCAAACCATCCGAAAAAGCAAATAAAGAACATGAACCAGGTAATATGAAAGGTTTTCATTTGAACACCTTTCAGGCTGAATATTTTTAATCTTTCTAGTGGTTTATTATTTGTAGTAATCATAACAGAATAATTTATACAATGAGTAATTGCAGTTTTGAGAATTATTTCAACAGAAACTCCGGCCTGATATTCACAGACAGATAACTCCATATTCCTGTAAGCTGTGCTGTCCCGGGAGTGATGCCTTTCGCATATTCCATACTTCTTGTAGCAGCCATTACACTGAATCCCCATTCAAGTGTGGTAAACTTATTAAGCGTGTAAGTCGAAAGCAGATCAAATTCGCTGCCGAGGTATTTATCAATAGCTTGTCCACTAACATCTTTCATATCAGCTGCGAGATTGAAATAATGATAATCAAGTCCCGTGGAAAATCTTTTTCCGGAAGCGTTATACCTGATCTTTATGTATGGATCGCTTAGACCACCGGAAGGTGCGCCTGTACCGACATAGAAATAATCCATGTATCCCCAGAATTTATGCGGCGTACCATACAATGGATCAAAGCGATTATTTTTTGCTGATGGAGAAATGGCATCATTACCGGATACGTAATCCCATCCGATCGTATAGACAAATTTTGCTTTAGCAAAACTAATAGCTGCCGTAGAGGTATATGCAGACAAACTCAATCCATCTTTGTCTTTCCCGGTTTGATAATAAAATCCGGCATTAACAGAGAGTGATCTGCTTTTATTAACAGGACTATTAATTAACAGGCCCGTAGTAATTCTCGTATGTGCCCCTTTCTGATTAAACCGTCTGCCAAATACATAACCTGATTCGCTGTTGACACCAGAGGTCTGTACCGAATCAAGAATATATTTCCCAAACTGATCAGCGAGAAATAAGCCGGTTATTTTGGTTTGATGGAATGTTTTAGAAAGATATAAAAACTCAAGCGCTTTATAATTCTGATTCATGCCATTGGTCGATGGCGGATTGACCAATGAAAGGCTACCTGTTTTTGCGCTAACACCTGAAGCGCTCATCAAGGGAACCAGACCCGTTGGTGTTGGCACCAAAAAACCTTTACTGTCTTTCACATAAGAAGGCACATTCGCTGGCGTATAATAAGCGCCGTTATAATTAAAAGCATCTGTGTTTTGATTAAATGCAAGACCAAGATCAGCCTGCCATCCTTTGTTGAGTAGTTTGAGTACAACAGCGTCATGACGACGGGCCTGTTGGGCCCAATCGAGGTTTCCAAGCAAGCGACTATCATCATATAGTAGCTCCTGCCTGCCGATCTTAATTCCAAAATAATCAACTGCACTTTTGATGGAACTATCTTTCTTATTGGAAAGAATGATCTCCGCCCATGCTTCGTGTAGCCCGAGTTTTGAACCATCTGCTGTACTGATCGTAGATGCATCTTGCCCCCATACACGTATATCCTGTATAGAAGTTTGCATGACGATACGATTGGTTTTGTAATTAAAAGTCAACCGTGATCGTTGTGATGTAAAGAATGAAGCATCGTTTGTTTTCAGCTTCAATGTACCTGTGCCATTGCGATACTCTGTTCGCGTACGTAATTGAGGGGTCAATGTCAATTGCGCGTTTGTTTGCAAAACCACTAAAAAAGAAAACAGGCACATCCAGTATCGTAAAGCCTTTGTTTTTTTCTTCATAATTTTGTTTTGGTTTTAAATTGTTAGTCAATTTGAAATTATCGCCCCGGCTCGAGCTTCCATTTCGTCCGGGGCTTTTTTGAGTGGTGAATGATCAGTAATTCGCTATTGACCATTCACTATTCACTTATACCTATATATACCATTCCATTTTCAACTTTTACCGGGTAAGTTTTAATAGCACATTCATCGCCATTCAAACAAGCGCCTGTCTTCAGGGAAAAAGTTTTTTTATGAAACGGGCATGCCACTTTGGGTTCTTCACCTTGTGTACCGATCATACCACGGCTTAGTGCCATCTGCCGGCGATGAGGACATTGATTTTGCGTGGCATACCATTCACTCTTACGGGTGAAATAGAACAATGCGATCTGTTCTTCTTTATATTTTACACATACGCCACCATTATCCGGCACCTCTGCAATAGAACATGCATAGAACCAATTAATATCTCCGATATCAATAATGGAATTGTCGAATGCCTTACCTGCATTAGTATTATTCATAACCGATTTTTTTATAGTTAAAAAGATGCTCTTGTTTTAAACAAGGCAGGCAATCGTTAGAGAGTTCAGTTGGCAGTAGGCAGTTTTAAGTCCGCAGTCTATCAGTCGGTAGTCGCTGTTCGAAATCATAAAAGAGCGACAGGTATCGTGCATTGACTGCAGACTGTCGACTGATAGATTGCCCACTGTCCGCTGCCAACTGTAGACTGAACTATTTCCATTCGGCGGCTCTCTTCTGATCCCGCATGTCTTCAAACTTGATAGTGGGATCTTTTTGTTCCGGTGCGTTGACGAAATGATTAAATCTTTTTCTTATTTCGGGATTTTCAATCGCTTCTTTCCATTCACATTGATAAGCATCTACCAGGCCCTGCATGTCTTGTTCCCATTGTGCAGCCATACCCAAACTATCATTGAGCACAACATTGCGGAGATAGTCAATACCTCCATCCATTTTATTCAGCCAGGTAGCAGTACGTGCGAGCGGATCAGCGGTGCGTATATAAAACATCAGGAAACGATCGATATATTTTATACAGGTATCATCATCAAGATCAGTAGCTAATAGTAATGCATGCTGCGGTTTGCTACCTCCATTACCACATACAAAAAGGTTCCATCCTTTTTCAGTGGCGATAATGCCAAAGTCTTTACTCTGTGCTTCCGCACATTCACGTATACATCCACTGACAGCAGATTTTATTTTATGTGGCGCACGCAATCCGCGATAACGTTCTTCGATCCGGATAGCGAAACTTACACTATCGCGTAAACCAAACCGGCACCAGGTACTACCGACACAACTCTTTACGGTACGCAATGCTTTTCCATATGCATGACCGCTTTCAAAACCGGCAGCTATTAATTCTTCCCAGATCAAAGGAAGATCGCTGAGATGAGCGCCAAACATATCAATGCGCTGACCACCGGTGATCTTTGTGTAGAGTCCGTATTTTTTTGCTACCTCACCAATCACAATTAATTTATCGGGTGTAATCTCTCCACCGGGAATACGTGGCACTACCGAGTAAGTGCCGCCTTTCTGAATGTTAGCAAGGAAACGATCATTACTATCCTGTGCTGTATCATTTCCTTTTTTCAAAATCATTTCATTCCATAAGCTCGCGAGGATCGATGCAACAGCAGGCTTGCATATTTCACAACCATGACCGGCACCAAGTTTATCAACAACGTCATCATAGGTCTTCAACTGCTGCATTTTTACCAGGTCGTATAATTCCTGGCGACTATAATTAAAATGTTCACACAATACATTTCTTACATACTTGCCTTGCGCTTTCATAGTATGCAACATCAGATCCTTGAGCATGGGAACACAACCACCACAACCCGTACCCGCTTTGGTACATTTCTTTATTGCTTCAACAGATTCACAACCATTATCGGTAACAGCACTGCAGATACCAGCTTTGGTAATGCTTTCGCAACTACAAATGAGCGCATCATCCGGAAGACTTCCGACACCTGCACCGCTATTCTCATTACTCCCACCCCTGCTTCCCAGTATCACATCTTCCGGATTGGGAGGAAGCACCACTTTATTTTTACACGTTTGCAACAGCATATTATACTGCTCGGCATCACCAATCAATACACCACCAATAAGATGTTTACCATCAGGAGAAATATTTATTCTTTTATAAACACCCTTCATGTTGTCTTCGAGCACAACCGTACGACCTTCATGATCCTGGATAAACGGATTACCAAAACTGGCTACATCAACACCGATCAGTTTTAGTTTGGTGCTCATATCGTACCCGGTAAATGATTTATCTGTACCCGTTAATCTTGACGCAACTACATCGGCCATTTCATAACCGGGAGCTACCAATCCATAGATCATATTATTGTATAAGGCACATTCTCCAATAGCATAAACAGATGGATCAGAAGTCTGCATCTGCTCATTCACGAGGATACCACCACGTGGACCAGTTTGCAATCCACATTGAACAGCTAATTCATCTCTGGGTTTTATTCCTGCTGAGATGACCAGCATATCAACATCGATATGACTGTTGTCAGTAAACTGCATTCCCGCGATATGTGAATCACCGGTAATCGCAGCAGTATTTTTATTGGTAAAAATTTTTAATCCTAATGACTCCAGTTTTCCTTTGAGCATATTACTTCCTGCTTCATCAATCTGGCGCGGCATTAGTCTCGGTGCAAATTCAATCACACATGTATCAGTTACTCCCAGATCAAGCATAGCTTTAGCCGCTTCGAGTCCAAGCAGACCCCCGCCGATGACAGCCCCTTTCTTAGCTTTCTTTGCATGGGCAGTCATTAATTCAAGATCCTCTATGGTGCGATAAATAAAAACGCCATTTTTTTCAACCCCGGGAATAGGAGGTACAAAAGCAGATGAGCCGGTTGCCATGATAAGTACATCATAAGAAACTGTCAGTCCTTTAAAAGAATGTACCAGCTTTTGTGTGCGATCGATTTCTTTGATAGGATCGCCTAAGTGGAGTGTTATATTATTAATAGTATACCAGGAAGCAGGTGCAAGGAAAAGGTCATCGGCCGATTTTCCGGAGAAAAATTCGCTCAGGTGAACCCGGTCGTAAGCTGGCCGAACCTCTTCACCAAAGACAGTTATTTGGAATTGTCCGGGTGCTGAACGGCTGATTAGCTTTTCACAAAATTTGTACCCTACCATCCCATTGCCTGCAATAATAATTCTCATTGGAATCAACTTTTGAGGATGAAATGGCAAACAACGTTATATTATTAAAAAATATATGTAATTAATTTGGACCAGCTTACTATTAAAAATCAGTTACAAATATGATTTATATTATGAATTTAGTGATTTTTTAATCTATTTCACAATTTTTATTTGAAAAAAGATGTATTATTTATTTTTATACTAATTAATATTTTACGCCCTTCTTGTATTTCTGTTTTTAAAAAAGGTCTTAATGAGAGTTTATTTAGCCTAAAATTGCACAATCATACAATTACTCACCTCCATGGGAACTTCAAAAGATAAATGTGATCTTGAACGCTGCTATTTCTGCAAACTCTGTCTAAAAGAATGGCTGCCAGCGGTGTCTGCCAATCGCACGAATTATCGTTTCAAAAAAGGCGAAATAATTTTTAAAGAGGGGGAGCCGGTAAAAGGAATCTATTTTGTTTATGAAGGAAAGGTAAAGGTTCACAAAAAATGGAACGGTGATAAAGAATTGATCCTGCGCTTTGCCAATGAGGGCGCCATATTGGGTCACCGTGGATTAGGCGGAGACCAGTTTTATCCGGTATCTGCTACAGCCCTGGAACCTGTTGTTGTTTGTTTCATACCGCTTGACTTTTTTAAATCCTCTTTGAAGGTCAATGCTGATCTGACATTAAACCTGCTCGATTTCTTTGCAGAAGAATTACGGGAATCAGAAAAGCGAATGCGTAACATGGCACATATGTCCGTAAAAGGAAGATTGGCTTTTGCTTTTTTATCTCTAAAGAATAAATTTGGTGTTACCCAGGATGGAGAACTTAATATAGCCATCAGCCGCCAGGATCTTGCCTCCTATGTTGGCGCTACTTACGAAACAGTCTTTCGTACGCTGGTTGAATTATCTAATGAAAATGTTATCAGCCTTTCAGGTAAAAGTATTCGCCTTCTTAACGAAACAACGCTTGTTAGTCTTAGTACTGTTACCGAATAATTTGTCTTTCCGCTAACATTCTTATGCAATTATATTTTGCCTTCAGGCGATTGATGCGTACTTTTGTATGACTAGTCTACTAAAGAAGTAGGGTATTCGTTTGACCACTCACACACAGAGAGAAAAAGAAGGTTTGATTTGCTGAGTCATTCACCCAATAAACTGAATAAAGCATGCAGAGTTTTCGTACAGAGTTAGAAAATCCTATCGTTGAAAGGGATATTATTGAACTGGAAAAAAAGATCCGTGAGTTCAGAGAAGGAAAGTTACCGGATGAAAAATTCCGTAGTCTTCGTCTAGCCCGTGGCGTATATGGACAACGTCAGCCCGGAGTACAAATGGTACGTATTAAATTACCCTATGGTAAAATGACATTGGCTCAATGGGAGCGCATTACTTATGTATCGGATGAATACGCAACAGGTAATTTACATTTAACTACCCGCCAGGATATTCAAATACATTTTGTAAGTCTTGACCGCACTCCACAAATGTGGGCCGAACTGGAGCGAGATAATATTACTATCCGTGAAGCATGTGGCAATACTGTAAGAAATATTACTGCATCTGACCAGGCTGGCATTGATCCCGATGAACCGTTTGATGTAACGCCGTATGCACACAGCATGTTTGAATATTTTCTTCGCAAACCCGTGTGCCAGGAAATGGGACGTAAATTCAAGATCGCCTTTTCAAGCAGTGAAAAAGATACAGCACTTACTTTCATGCATGATCTTGGCGCTATTCCTCGCATAAGAGTCGTTGATGGTAAAATACAGCGTGGTTTTAAAATAGTTGTAGCTGGCGGTCTTGGCGCTCAACCATTCCTTGCAATTACTACACATGAATTTCTTGAGGAAGATCTGCTGATGCCATATACTGAAAGTATACTTCGTGTATTTGATCGTTATGGTGAACGAAGCAGTCGTCATAAAGCACGTTTGAAATTTCTTGTACAAAAAATCGGCATCGATGCATTTAATGAATTAGTAGCAGGTGAACAGAAAGCACTTACTTACCAGGAGTATGCCGTTGACACAAAGAATTTTGCAGAAGCTGTTTTGCCAGGTTATAAATTACCAGCTGGAGAAATAATAATTAAGAACCCATTGAATTTTGAGATCTGGAAAAAAACGAATGTAGTTCCGCAAAGCCAGGAAGGGTTTTTCGCAGTTTATGTTCGTGCGTCCAATGGTAACGTTGGATCAGACACCAGTCGCCGCCTGATTGCAAAATTAAAAGATGTGATCGCTGATGATGTACGTGTCACGGTGAACCAGGGGCTACAATTCCGTTATATAAAACCTGAGCATCTTGAATATGTTTATAGTGTTCTCGAATCAGAAGGTTTGGCTGCAGCAGGTTTTGGAAGTACGGCAGATGTAACTTCTTGTCCAGGTACTGATACCTGTAATCTTGGTATCAGTAACAGTACTTCTACTGCACTTGCATTGTCAGAAGTTATTGAAGAAGAATATCCGGAATTTTTATACAACAAAGAAATAGCAATCAAGATAAGTGGTTGTATGAATTCCTGCGGTCAGCATGGTATGGCTTCGATTGGTTTTCATGGAAGCTCATTAAAATCAAAGGGCCAGGTATTACCAGCCTTACAGGTATTGATCGGTGGTGGTGTATTGGGAAGTGGTAATGGTCGTGTTGCTGATAAAGTATTAAAGGTACCGAGTAAAAGAGGACCTGATGTATTACGTCATGTATTGAATGATTATAAAGCCAATGCAGAAGAGAATGAAACATTCCTTCTTTACACAGAACGCAAAGGCGAAAAATATTTTTACGATCTGTTAAAACCATTGGCAAGCCTGGAAACACTCGTAGCCGAAGACTATATCGATTGGGGACACAATGAAAAGTATGCGACTGCTATTGGTGTAGGAGAATGTGCTGGTGTAGTAATTGATCTCGTTGCTACCCTGATCCTTGAGTCAGAAGAAAAATTGGATCTTGGTGAGGAAGCGTTTGCGCAAAAAGCATGGGCAGATGGCATCTATCACGGATATGCTTCATTTATCAATACAGCAAAGGCCTTATTGCTACAACATGGTGTACAGTGTAATACACAAACAGGCATCATGAAAGATTTTGATACGCATTTTGTACAAAAAGGATTGTATACAAAATATACCAGCTTTAAAGATGCAGTATTGAAAATGAATGACGAAACTCCTTCTGAATCATTTGGAAAATCTTATCTGCAGGAAGCAAGAGAGTTTGCAGTTTTCGCAAAAGAATTCCGTGGACAGGCGATACTGGCGGAAAATGCCTGAACCGGAATTTATGAGATGAATGGGATTAGTGAGAAGTAAGAATTGATTTTGTTAGGTATTATAAAAAAAGGATTATAGATTTCTCTATAATCCTTTTTCTTTTATTGTATTCGTAAATCTATTAATTCTGATAATCCTCCCAAATCCACGTTCAGACAAGTTTCTGAAAAACACTTCCTTTCCCCTCACCTATAAACCAATTAAATTCCTTGTGAAGATTAACCACATCACCAACAATTACCAACGAAGGTGAACTGAATTCTTTATCGGCGAAATCTTTAATACAATTCCGGAGAGTTGTTACATGCACCTGTTGGTGAACAGTAGCTGCCTGTTCTATAACGGCTAATGGAGTTTGTGGTTTGCGTGAGTAACGTAACATCAACTCGCTCAGGTCAGCGATATTCTTTGATGCCATATAGAATACCAATGTATCATTAGTAGCGGAAAGTTCTTTCCATCTTTCAGGACTAAAAAAACTATTGGGATTAAAAGTAATGAACTGCACTCCTTGTGAATATCCGCGTGCAGTTAACGGTATACCTGCATATGCAGAAGCGCCAGATGCAGCCGTAATACCCGGAATAATTTCGAAAGGAATGTTGTTTTGTTGTAATACCTGTAACTCATCCAATACATTACTAAAGAAAGCAACATCACCACCTTTCAGACGGACAACTGTCTTTCCCTCCAACGCATGCTCTACAATGAGATTATTTATTTCTTCCTGGGTAAATGAAGCATCATTATATCCTTGTTTACCTGCCAGTAGTACCAGCACGTCTTTTTTTGCATGATCGGTAATGATAGAAGGATTGACTAACCTGTCTGTAATGATCACATCAGCGAGAGCAAGTTGTTTTTGTAGTTTAATAGTGATCAGCTCGGCATCACCGGGACCGGCGCCGGCAAGAATTACCTTACCACTTTTATCCTGAACACTCATAACAAAATCATTGATATAATTGATATGACAGGCAAATCGTCCTTATCGCTGCAACAGGATAGCAGCAACCGTACTATTACTTGTTTCATCAATAAGAATAGCGCTGCCATTTAACCTCACATGATCATATGCATCATATACCAATGGTGAAGCTGTTTTGATTGTCGCTTTAACCACTTCATTCAACTTGACTGACTCGCCTGGTGGCAGTTGCTGAAGCGTATTGACATCTAATTTATATTCCACTTTCTGCACCACTGCCCTCACCAAACGGCTGTTGTGTTGCAAATAATATTTGTTTCCTGTTTGCAAAGGTTTATCACCCATCCAGCAAAGCAATACTTCTATTTCATTACTGACGGTGGGTAAATTATCAACTCTGGCGATAGTATCACCCCGACTGATATCAATATCATGGTCGAGATGGATAACTGCACTCTGCGGAGCAAAGATCTCTTCTACTTCTTCACCCGCTACTTCCAGTTTACTGATAGTCGCATCGAGATCTGCAGGCAATACTTTTACTTTATCACCTTTTTTATAAACACCACTGATCACACGGCCGGCATAGCCACGGTAATCATGTAAATCATCTGTTTGAGGACGGATCACCAATTGTACCTGGAAACGTGGGTCGGACAAATTAACATCACGATCGATCTCTACTTCTTCCAATAGTTCGAGTAAACATTTTCCTTCATACCAGGTAAAGTTCTCTGATCTGTCTACGATATTATCTCCGTTCAATGCACTGATAGGAATGTAGGTAATATTTTCTAATCCCAATTGTTTAGCTACCTCCGCATAATCAATGACGATATTATTATAAATATTCTGAGAATATTCTACCAGGTCCATTTTATTGATTGCTACTACAACGTGAGGAATCTTGAGCAACGATGCGATGATAGAGTGTCTGCGTGTTTGCTCCACCACACCTTGTCTCGCATCTACAAGGATGATAATAAGACTGGCGTTTGATGCACCGGTGATCATGTTACGTGTATACTGCACGTGACCCGGAGCATCTGCGATAATAAATTTTCTTTTAGGAGTAGAGAAATAACGGTAAGCCACATCAATAGTAATTCCCTGCTCACGTTCTGCACGCAAACCATCAGTTAACAATGCAAGGTCAATAACACCAGCTTCTTTATTCTTGGTTTGTTTTTCCAATGCTTCCAGCTGATCTACAAGAATGTTCTTGCTATCATATAGTAAGCGCCCGATCAACGTGCTTTTGCCGTCATCTACACTCCCTGCTGTTATAAATCTTAATAAATCCATTATTGCCATTTGATGCTTTCTTAAATTATTTGTGAGAATGCTTCAAGTTATAAGACACCACTCACTACTCACATTAGAAATATCCATTCTTCTTTCTATCCTCCATCGCCGCTTCAGTTACTCTATCATCAATACGGGTCTCGCCCCTTTCACTGATCCTGGTAGCAATGATCTCATTGATCACTTCATCCAGTGTACTTGCTGCTGATTCAACAGCCGCAGTACAGGTCATGTCACCTACTGTACGATAGCGTACTTGTTTTTTAAGTACCGTATCGGTTTCATCGATTTGAATAAAGTCAGAAACAGCTACTAACTGTCCTTCATGCTGAATGACTTCACGATCGTGTGCAAAATAGATAGAAGGAAGTCCGATATTTTCTTTCCGAATATAATTCCAGATATCAAGTTCTGTCCAGTTACTGATCGGGAATACTCTTACGTTTTCACCTTTATGAATGCGACCATTGTAGGTGTTCCATAATTCTGGCCTTTGCAATTTGGGGTTCCATTGACCGAATTCATCACGAACAGAAAAAATTCTTTCTTTGGCTCTTGCTTTTTCTTCATCACGTCTTGCTCCGCCAATGCAGGCATCGAATTTGAATTCTTCGATCGTATCCAGCAGTGTATATGTCTGTAACGAGTTGCGACTGGCAAACTTTCCTTTAGGTTCTGTGAGGTTGCGTTGTTTGATAGTATCTTCTACTTTTCTTACAACAAGGGTTGCATTCACTTCTTTTGCTAACCAATCACGATACTCCAATGCTTCCGGAAAGTTGTGACCGGTATCGATATGTACAAGTGGAAATGGAATTTTTCCGGGCGCAAAAGCTTTTTTAGCCAGGTGTACCAGCGTGATGGAATCTTTTCCACCGCTGAATAATAAAGCGGGCTTTTCAAACTGCGCCGCTATCTCGCGGAAGATATGAATACTCTCCGCTTCCAATTGTTCAAGATAATCTAAATGGTACTTCATCATAGCTGTTCTTACATCGCCTGCACATAGCAGGGTTTATACATAAAAAATTACGTTGTCTTTGCTGCTGGTATATGTAATCCACATTCTTTTTGCGAGATTTCCCACCACCATCTTCCTGCACGCGCATCTTCACCTTGTTCAATCGCTCTGGTACATGGTGCGCAACCTATACTCACATATCCTTTATCGTGAAGCGGGTTATAAGGAACATTGAATTTGTTGATATACTCTATCATTTCTTCATAGCTCCAGTTGATCAGTGGATTGAATTTGTATAACTGCTTATCTTCTGCCCACTCGATCATCCGCATCTCTTTGCGATTGTCTGATTGCTCAGCACGTAAACCAGTGATCCAAACCTTTGCTCCTTCCAATGCGCGATTCAAAGGTTTTACTTTCCGGATAAAGCAACAGGATTTACGATTCTCAACAGATTCATAAAAACTATTGATTCCTTTTGTGGCTACAAATTCTTCTACATCACTTGCCTCAGGAAAATAAACCTGCACTGGTTTTTTATACCGTGCAGTTGTACGATCAAGCAATTCGTATGCTTCACCAAATAATCTACCTGTATCAAGTGTAAATACTTTTACAGGCAGATTATTCTTAAAAATTGCATCAGTAATAACCTGGTCCTCTTGTCCGAGGGAAGATGAAAAAACCGTTGTACCCGGAAATTTTTCCGCAACAATTTTCAGCGCCACGGGCAATGAACTGCCTTCAATCTCTTTTATCAATTCCGGACTCAGCATTATATATTAGGCTGCGGCGTATAACGTAAGTAAGGTTTTACTACTTTAACACCTTTTGGAAATTTCTTAATTGCATCTTCAGTTGATATAGCAGGAACAACAATCACATCTTCACCTTGCTTCCAGTCTGCCGGAGTAGATACGCTATAATTAGCTGTCAACTGCAGTGAATCAATAACGCGTAATACTTCATAAAAATTTCTACCGGTAGAAGCAGGATAAGTGATCATCAGCTTTACCAATTTATCAGGACCGATCACAAACAATGAACGCACGGTTGCAGTAGCCGAAGCATTTGGATGAATCATATCATACAAAGTAGATACGGTACGATCCGGATCAGCGATCAATGGAAAATTGACAATTGTATTCTGTGTTTCATTAATATCTTTTATCCATCCCTCATGTTTATCAAGTGGGTCAACGCTAACAGCAAGAACTTTTACATTACGCTTGGCAAATTCTTCAGAAAGCAATGCTGTTTTACCAAGTTCAGTTGTACATACAGGAGTATAATCGGCTGGATGCGAAAAAAGAACACCCCAGCTATTCCCTAAATATTCATAAAAATCAATCTCCCCGGCACTGGTTTGTGCTTTAAAATTGGGAGCAGTATCTCCGAGTCTTAATGCCATAAATTCTGATTTATTGTGAGGCTCAAAAATACGATGAAAAAAACACCCCACCAAGTTAGTGGACTTTATTAACGTGTTTTACCAAACAGTTGTTCGTGCGAAAAAACTGTTTAGACAACGAGGTCTTTCAGTGTACGATTTTCGACGATTTCGAGGGTAGCATCCCGCACCTGTATCATCAGGTCGTGCAAGCCACAGCTCTTTTCATTGCAGTTCTTACAACGCTCGTAAAAATAAAGACTTACGCAGGGCAACATGGAGATAGGCCCATTGATGAGGCGGATCACTGTTGAGACCTTAATTTTTTCAGGGCTTTTCTTAAGAAAATAACCTCCTCCTTTACCCTTTTTGCTATCGAGGATATCTGCTTTCTTTAGTTCAAGCAAAATATTTTCCAGGAATTTTAACGGTATCTTTTTCTTTCTGGCAATTTCTGAGATAAGAACGGGCCCCTCATTGAATTTTTCGCTGAGGTAGGTCAGTGCCTTAAATGCGTATTGAGATTTCTTGGAGAGCATGATCTTTTTCCTGGCTTAGTTAAAAACGAATAAAATAAAGGAATTTTCCTGTAATAACCGTTTTTAACCTAAAAGGTTGCTTTCAGCCGGCAGTTCTCAGTAAACAGTCTATCAGTCGGCAGTTGGCAGTCAACGTCCTAAAACATAAAGAGAATTACAGGTATAGCGCAGCGACTGCAGACTGCTTACTGAGAACTGCAGACTGCCTACTGGTGCTTCTTATTCAGCGAGACATTCTCCAGCGTCCACTTGATACTGTGTTCAAATTCTTCTTTTCTTACCTGGCAATCTTTTTTACTACAGATATGACATTGGAAAGGAAGACAGCCATCGGAATGGACAAAGAGTTCAAGTGATTCGCCATATTTTTCGCGGATGAGACCGGCAAGTATATCAATTTCTTTATGCGCCTCATGCACATTGAGATACCATGGTACAGTGAAATGTGCATCGAGATGAAGATAGCTTCCGTATTTTATTACGCGCAGATTATGAAGATCAACCCAGTTTTCGCGACGATTTTCATTTAAGAACTCCACCATTTCACTGAGTAGTTTTTCATCTGCTTCATCCATGATACCGGCAATGGAGCGACGTAATATTTTATAGCCGGTATAAATAATGAAGAATGCAAACAGTATCGCTACAGCT